>JANLZT010000116.1:0-7260 GCA_031366465.1 Betaproteobacteria bacterium
CGGCACCACCCGCTCGGGCTTGACGATGGCCGCCAGCGCGGCCAGCCGCGGGTCGGGCAGCTCGACCACGCCGACATTGGGCTCGATGGTGCAGAACGGGTAGTTCTCGGCGGCAATGCCGGCCTGGGTCAAGGCGTTGAAAAGGGTGGACTTGCCGACGTTGGGCAGGCCCACGATGCCGCATTGGAGGCTCATGAAAGGCTTTCGGGAGAGGGAAGGGCGATGCGGCTGGCGCGGCCGAAAAGGCTGATTTTATTCGGCGCCTGCCTGGCTGCATCGAGTTCGGCAGCGGCTTTCTACAATGGCCGGCATGACAAGCGACGCGGTGTGCATCCGGGGCAGCGGGGTGGTGGGCCTGAGCCTGGCGCTGGCGCTGGCACGCCAGGGCTTGCCGGTGGCGCTGGTGGCGCTGGCCGGCGAGGCCGCAGTGGCCAGCGCTGACGCCGCCGCGCCTGACCTGCGGGCCTTTGCGCTGAACGCCGCCTCCCGCCAGTTGCTGCTGGGCCTGAAGGTCTGGGACGCCCTGCCCGCCGACGCGGTGACGGCGGTGGACGACATGCACATCGAGGGCGATGCGGCCGGCGCGGCGCTGGATTTCTCGGCCTGGCGGGCCGGTGCCGAGGCGCTGGCCTGGATCGTCGATGCCGCGGCGCTGGAGGCCGCGCTGCGCACCGCCGCGCGCTTTGCGCCGCATCTGCGCTGGATCAGCGCCGCCGAGGCCGACGCCAAGCCCGCCGCACTGACCGTGCTGGCCGAGGGCCGGGCCTCGGCCAGCCGCAGCGCGCTGGGCGTGGGTTTTGCGGTGCAGGCCTATGGCCACAGCGCGTTGGCGGCCCGGCTGGTGGCGAGTGAGCCCCACACCGGGCTGGCGCGCCAGTGGTTCCGCAGCCCCGACGTGCTGGCGCTGCTGCCCTTTGATCGGCCGCAGCCCGGCTGCAGCTACGGCCTGGTGTGGTCGCTGCCGGCCGAGCGCGCGGAGGCTCTGCGCCAGGCGCCAGTGGACGAGTTCGAGGCGGCGCTGACTGACGCCACCGGCGGCGCCGCCGGCCGGCTGCAACTGGCCAGCCCACGCGTTGTCTGGCCGCTGGCGCTGGCCCAGGCCGACCGGCTGTGCGGGCCGGGCTGGGTGCTGGTGGGCGACGCCGCCCACCTGGTGCACCCGCTGGCCGGCCAGGGCCTGAACCTGGGCCTGGCCGATGTGGCCTCGCTGGCCGCCGTGATCGAAGGCCGCGAGGCCTGGCGCGCATTGGGCGACGAGATCCTGCTGCGCCGCCATGTGCGCCAGCGCGCCGGCCCGACCCGGGCCATGCTGCTCGTCACCGACGGGCTTTTGCACCTGTTTGCCCAACCCCAGCCCGCATTGCGGGAACTCCGCAACCGCGGCATGGGTCTGCTCAACCGGATCGCGCCGATCAAGCGGGCGCTGATCCGGCGCGCGCAGGGCGCCTGAAATCCCCCCAAGCCAGCATTTCCCCAGGACCGACCATGACCGCATTCACCCGCCCTCCCGCGCTGCGCGCCTGTTTGTTGGCGTTCGCGTTAGCGCTGGGCAGCCTGGGCGGTGCCGCGCTGGCCGACGAGGCCACCATCCGCAAGAACCTGGCCGAGCGCCTGCCCAACCTGCCCAAGATCGACGAAGTCAGCAAGACGCCGATCCCGGGATTGTTCGAGGTGCGGCTGGGCACCGACATCGTCTACACCGACGAGGCCGGCAACCACCTGCTGCAGGGCGCGCTGATCGACACCCGCACCCGCACCGACATCACGCAAGCCCGCATCGACAAGCTCACCGCCATCGACTTTGCCAGCCTGCCGCTCAAGGACGCGCTGCTGGTGCGCCAGGGCAATGGCGCGCGCAAGGTGGTGGTGTTTGCCGACCCCAATTGCGGCTACTGCAAGCGCCTGGAGCGCGACCTGCTGGCGCTCAAGGATGTGTCGATCTACACCTTCCTCTACCCCATCCTGGGGCCCGATTCCACCGTCAAATCCAAGGACATCTGGTGCGCCAAAGAGCCGGCCAAGGTCTGGCGCGCCTGGATGGTGGACGGCCAGGCTCCGGCCAAGGTGAGCACCAGCTGCGACAGCGCCGCGCTCGACCGCAACACCGAGATGGGCAAGCGCTACAAGGTGCAGGGCACGCCGGCGATGGTGTTCGAGGACGGCAGCCGCGCGCCGGGGGCGATGCCGACGGCGCAGATCGAGGCCCGCCTGGTGGCCGCCAAGAAGCTCTGACACCGCGCCGGGCCGGTGACAATGCGCAGGCCATGCCTGCCGCCGCCGCCCCCTACACCCCGCCGCTGACCGACACCGCCCGCCTGCTGGGCCACCTGGGGCTGCTGCCGTTTGTGCTGGGCGCGGCCCTGGTCTGGGTGGTCAATGCCGAGGCCCACCCCTACGCCACGCTGGCGCTGGCGGCCTATGCGGCGGTGATCGTGTCCTTCTTGGGTGGCATCCACTGGGGCCTGGCCTTCAGGCTGAGCGCGCCACCGGCCTCGCTGTTCGTCTGGGGCGTGGTGCCGTCGCTGGTGGCCTGGCTGGCGGTGATGATGCCGGCCTCGGCCGGCCTGGTGGTGCAAGGCGTGATGCTGCTGGTGTGCTATGCGGTGGACCGGCGGGTCTACCCGCAGCAGGGCCTGGCGCACTGGTTGACGCTGCGCTTCCGGCTGTCCACGGTGGCGTCGCTGTGCTGCTTTTTAGGCGCGGCGGGCACCTGAGCCAAGCCAGGGGGTGGCGCGCTGATGATCGACTACCGCATCGAGCTGGCTGACCTGCACGGCCACCACTTCCAGGTGACGCTGACGGTGGCGCAGCCGGCAGCGGGCCAGCAGGTGTCGCTGCCGGTGTGGATCAATGGCAGCTACATGGTGCGCGACTTTGCCCGCCATCTGTCCCGGTTGGAGGCCCGCCAGGGCCGGCGCCGGCTGGCCGTGCTGGCGCTGGACAAATCCCGCTGGCAGGTGGCTTGCTCGGCGCGCGGCGCGCTCACCTTGCGCTACCGGGTGTATGCCTTTGATGGGTCGGTGCGGGCGGCCTTTCTGGATGCCACGCGCGGGTTTTTCAATGCCAGCAGCCTGTGCCTGCGGGTGCATGGGCAAGCCAGCCAGCCTCACCATCTGCGGCTGGGCCGGCTGCCGGCGCGGTGGCAGGTGGCCACCACCCTGCCGGCCCTGCCCGGGGTGCCGCACAGCTACCAGGCGGCCGATTACACCGAGCTGCTGGACCACCCCTTCGAGCTGGGCCGCTTCTGGCGCGGCAACTTTCAGGCCGGTGGCGTGCCGCATGAGCTGGTGGTCAGCGGCGCCTTGCCCGGCTTTGACGGCGAGCGCCTGCTGGCCGATGCGCGTCGCATCTGCCAAGCCCAGATCGACTTCTGGCATGGGCCAGGCCAGGCCCCGCCGTTTGAGCGTTATGTGTTCCTGTTGCATGCGGTGGGCGACGGCTATGGCGGCCTGGAGCACCGCAGCAGCAGCGCGCTGGTCGCCGCCCGGCGTGACCTGCCGCAGCACGCCCCGCATGGCCGCGCCGAGCCGGCAAGCGAGGGCTATGGGATGCTGCTGGGCCTGATCAGCCACGAGTATTTCCACAGCTGGAACGTCAAGCGCCTGCTGCCCGCCGATCTGCGCAACATCGACCACCAGACCGAAAACCCGACCCGGCTGCTGTGGTTCTTCGAGGGCTTCACCTCCTACTACGACGACCTGCTGCTGCTGCGCTGCGGCCTGATCGACGCCACCCGCTACCTGCGGCTGCTGGCCAAGACCGTCAACGCGGTGGCCGCCAGCCCGGGCCGGCAGGTGCAGAGCCTGGCCGAGGCCAGCTTCGACGCCTGGACCAAGTACTACCGGCCCGACGAGCAAAGCCCCAACAGCACGGTCAGCTACTACCAAAAAGGCGCGCTGCTGGCGCTGGCGCTGGATTTGCATTTGCGCCAGCGCGGCCGATCTCTGGACACGGTGATGCAGGGCCTGTGGCAGCGCTGCGCCGTGGCCGGTGATGGCGCGGTGACCGAGGACGACATCGCGGCGGTGGTGGCTGAAGTTGCCAATGCACGCAAAGCAGCCGGGCCGCCGATGCCGCCCTGGCTGACCGACTGGGTGCACGGCACCGAGGAGTTGCCGCTGGCCGATTTGCTGGCCGCCTTTGGCGTCGAGCCCCGGCCCGAGCGCGCTGGCCTGGCAGCCAATCTGGGCCTGCGGCTGGCCGAGAGCGCCCTCACCGGCGTGACTGTCAAGACCGTGCTGACCGACAGCGCGGCGCAGCGGGCCGGTATCTCGGCCGGCGATGAATTGCTGGCGGTCGACGGCTGGCGCATCCGCCGCCTGGACGAGGCCCAGGGCTGGCTGCAGCGCGATGCGCCGTTTCAGCTGCTGCTGGTGCGCGACCAGCGGGTGATGGGCCTGCGGGTCGATCCGCAGGCCGGCGCCTTGCTGCCGGACGCGCAGTCCCTGCACCTGCTGGCCCGGCCGCCGGCCGCAGTGGCGCGCAGGCGTCGGGCCTGGCTGGGCGTCTGAGGTGATGGCCGGCTTGCGCACGCCGGCACGGTCTGGCCAGCGGCGCCCGGCCGCCACCTGGCCGGTGCTCGCGCTGGCCGCAGTGGTGCTGGCCGCCCATCTGCTGCTGGCCGATGGCCTGGTGCAGCTCAGCCTGGCGGGCGGTCGCGGCGACAAGGCACCGGCCGCCATCGAGGTGGCCTTGGTGCGTGAGCTGCAGGCCGCTGCGCCGCCGCCCAGGCTGCAGGCGCCCACGCCACCGCCGGCCCGCCTGCCGGCGGTGGCCGCGCGGCCGGCCAGCCCGGCGTCACAGGCGGCCGAGCAGCCGGCCGAGCAGCCGGCCACCGCCACCCACGACGACGCCGTGCCAGCCGCTGCCGACCCGCCAGCCCAGTCGGCGCCGGACAACGTGCTGGCGCGCCACGATGCCGAGACGCCCGAGGCCGGCCCCGCGCCGCCGACGGCCGACCCGCCCGCATCGGCGGCGCTGGCCGACTCGCCACCAGCGCCAGTGCCAGTGCCAGCCACAGCCGCAGCCGCAGCCAGCACCGCCCAGGCCTTCGACTGGCCACCGTCCACCCGTATGAATTACCGGCTCACCGGCCACTACCGGGGCCCGGTGAACGGCACGGCCCAGGTCGAATGGCTGCGCGAGGGCAGCCGCTACCAGGTGCGCATGCACACCGCGATCGGGCCGGTGCTGTCGCGCCAGATCGTCAGCGAGGGTGAGCTGACTGACACCGGCTTGCAGCCGCGCCGCTTCGATGGCGAGCAAAAAGTGCTGTTCAGCGCCGCGCGGCGCTGGTCACTGCGCTTTGGCGCCGAGCGCATCACGCTGGCCGACGGCCGCGAGATCGACAAGCAGCCCGGTGCCCAGGACGAGGCCAGCCAGTTTGTGCAACTGAGCTGGCTGTTCACCACCCAGCCCGAGCTGCTGCGGGTGGGCCAATCGGTGGTGCTGCCGCTGATCGTCAGCCGCAGCCTCGACCGCTGGACTTATGACGTGGTGGACGAGGAGGTGTTGGTCTTCCCGTTTGGCAGCCTGCCGGCCTTCCACCTCAAGCCGCGCCGCGCCGCCCAGGGCAATGACCTGGCGGCCGAGATCTGGTTTGCGCCCAGCCTGCAATACCTGCCGGTGCGCATCCTGATCCGCCAGGGCGAGCAGCACTGGGTGGACCTGATGCTGGAGCGCCCGCCGCTGCAGGCGGCCCTGCCGGCCGCGCCGGCCCCACGCTGAGCCTCTCAGATCCAGCCGACAAAGCCCGGGTTGCCCAGCACGTCGCGGATGTAGTCCTTGATCGACTCATCGGTATCGCGCTTCTGCTGCAGGCGGTGGGCGCGCAGGCCGGGTTGCAGCGACAGGCCGCCCGCCGCGCGGCTGTCGGCCTGATCGAATTGCAATTGCAGGCCGGCGCCATCGACCAGGCCGGTATCGCTGCAGCTCGACGTCGGTGCATAGGCCAGCGCGCTCAAGCTCGGCCGCCAGGCCTGCTGGCTGGCGCTCAGGCCGAAGATCTGCAGTTGAGCCCGGTCGTTGAACTCACCCCGCGCCGGGCCATTGGCCTGGCCCACGCCGGTCGGGTTGCAGACAAAGCCGGCCACCAGCCCGTCGTAAGCCAGCGTGGACCAGCCGCTGGCCGGCGCATAGCGGGCGCCCTGCACAGGATTGCCCAGCCCGAAGAAGGCCACCCCACCCAGGCTGCCCCCGGCGTCGTTGACCAGCACATTCAACAGCCGCGTGGGCTGGCCGCCGACACCGGCCACCCAGCCCAGGCTGAGGGCACCGGTGAGGCTGTTGACGTTGAACTGGCTGCCCAGGCGGGTGAAGCCGCCGGTCCATTTCCACGCCGCGTAGTGGCCGGCGCTGTAGCCGGCGTCCTGCGAGCGGCTGGGGTCGAGCTCGCCGTTGTGTTGGTAGGCGGCCATAGGCAACAGCGCGTTGCTGGCGGGGTCGATGTCGGCATTGGCCGAGTCGCCTGCGTAGCGGCCGCTGCGGGCCTTGACGTAGATCTGCTCGTCCAGCCGCTGGTAGGCCACCGAGCTGAGCTGCCAGGCCGGGATGGACAACGATGCCGGGTTGGGGCTGGCCAGGCGGTGGGCGATCTGCAGCAGGCCGCTGTAGACCTGGCTGTGGCCGCTGCTGGCGCCCGGGAACCCGTAGCCATTGCCGGTAAAGCCGACCGGTGCGCCGACGGTTGTGCCACCGCCACCGCTGCCCAGTGACTGCGCCTGCACCGGGCTGCTGAGCAGCCGCGCCAGCCGCTCGGCCCAGGACGGCAGCGCGGCCACCCGCCGCAGCACCCGCGCGCTGCTGGCCCCGGCATTGGCCAGCGCGGGGAAGTGCAGCAGGCGCAACTGCAGCTCCAGCGTGGTTGGGGTGACGTCGTGCGGCAGGGTCAACACCAGCGTGGCGGCGGTCAGGTAGGCGCCGGATGTCAGCGCCGTGAAACCCACCCGCCGGATGCCCAGCCGGGCGCCGCTGTGCGGGGCCGGGTAGTCAAGCTGGCTGGCCAGATCGCTGCCCACTTCCAGCGTGCTGCCCACTGCCGGGATCTTGCCGCCGTTCTTGCGGGTGGCGGCCACCAGCGCGGCGGCGGCAACCTTCAGGCCGGTCATGGCCTGGGCCCGGGGGCCGGCCAGCAGCTTGTTCAACTGGGCCACAGTGCAGGCATCCGCGCTGCGGGCGTCCACTGCCGTCCACAGGCCCAGCTCGCCAGCGGGCAGGCTGCCGTGGTGGTCGGCGGCGCTGCTTTGGGTGTCGGGATGGTCG
>JANLZT010000179.1:0-2303 GCA_031366465.1 Betaproteobacteria bacterium
CTGGAATGGCTGCTGCGCCTGCCGGCCCAGCGCTTTGGCGCCAGCGACTTGCGCGGCCTGCTGGAGGTGCCGGCGCTGGCACGCCGCTTTGGCCTGGCGCCCGAGCAACTGCCCGGCCTGGCCCGCTGGATCGAGGGCGCCGGCCTGCGCTGGGGCCTGCACACCGCGCAGCGCGCCGCGCTGGGCCTGGGGGCCTGCGGCGATCAAAACAGTTGGCATTTCGGCCTGCAGCGCATGCTGCTGGGCTATGCCAGCGGCGCGGCGCCGGCCTTTGACGGCATCACGCCCTATGACGAGATCGGCGGCCTGGAGGCCAGTGCGGTGGGCGCGCTGGCCCACTTGGTGCGCAAGCTGGGCGATTGGTGGGCGCTCTCAGCCCGGCCTGCCAGCCCGCGCGACTGGGCGGCGCGCGGCCTGGCCCTGCTGGCCGACTGGTTCGACCCCGTGGATGAGCGCGACAAGCTGGCGCTGGCCGCGCTGCAAGCCGCGCTGGCCGACTGGCTGGAGGCCTGCAGCAGTGCCGGCTTTGACGCCCCGCTGCCGCTGGCGGTGCTGCGCGAGGCCTGGCTGGCCGGGCTGGACAGTGGCGCCAGCCAAGGCCGATTCCTGGCCGGTGGCGTCACCTTTTGCACCCTGATGCCGCTGCGGGCCATCCCGTTTGAGGTGGTCTGCCTGCTGGGCATGAACGATGGCGACTACCCGCGGCCGGCGCGCCGCATCGATTTCGACCTGATGGGCCTGCCCGGCCAGCGCCGGCCGGGCGACCGCTCGCGCCGCGACGATGACCGCTACCTGATGCTGGAGGCCCTGCTGTCGGCGCGCCGCCTGCTCTACCTCAGCTGGGCCGGCCGCAGCGCCCGCGACAACAGTGAGCAGCCGCCGTCGGTGCTGGTGTCGCAACTGCGCGATTACTTGGTGGCGGCCTGGCCGGCGGCCCCTGGCCAGCCGGCCGACATGGTGCTGCGCCAGCGCACCACGCTGCACCCGCTGCAGCCCTTCAGCCGCCGCTACTTTGAGGGCGGCGCGCTGTTCACCCTGGCGCGCGAGTGGCGGGCTGCGCATCTGGGCGAGATTGCGGCCGACACCGCTGCGCTGCCCGCCTTCGACGCCAGCGCGCTCGGCCTGAGCCTGGACGCACTAATGCGCTTTCTGCGCAACCCGGTGAAGGCCTTCTTCCGCAGCCGGCTGGATGTGGTCTTCGACGAGGCCGACGCCGCCGTCGACGACAACGAGCCCCTGGCCCTGGACGGCCTGGCGCGACATGGCCTGCTGGCGCGCTTGCTGGCCCAGGCCAGCCAGGCGCCGGACGGCGGGGCCATGGCCCTGGCCGATGCCGACGCGGCCCTGCAGGCCGGGCTGGCCCGCCTGCAAGGCGCGGGCGAACTGCCCATCGGCGCGCTGGGCCGGCTGGCCACTGAGAGCCTGCAGTTAACGGTGCAGCCGATGCTGCGGCAGTGGTTCCAGGCCTTGCAGGACTGGCCGCTGGCACTGCCACCTTTGCCGCTGCGCTTTGACCATGGCGGCCTGTCCCTGGCCGATTGGCTAAGCGGCCTGCGCGGCGCTGCGGCGGCTGACGGCCAGCCCGCCGGTGCGCCGGTGTGGCTGGCCCTGACCGCCTCGCGCCTGCTGCTGCCGCCCAAGGACAAGGGGCTGGACAGGGACAAGGCCCAGGCCCAGGCACAGGTCCGCCCCGAGGCGCTGATCGAGGCCTGGCTGCGCCTGCTGGCAGCCGCAGCGCTGGGCCAGCCGGTCGAGGCGCTGATCGTCGGTGCCGACGCCACCGTCAGGCTCACCCCGCCGCTCGCAGGCACCGCGCTGGCCCATCTGCAGGCCCTGATCGAAGGCTGGCAGGCGGGCATGGCAGCGCCCTTGCCGGTGGCGGCCCGCACCGCCTTGGCCTGGGCGGCCAAGCCCAATGCAGCCGAGGCGGTGTACGACGGCTCCTTCCGCCGCCAGGGCGAGGCCACCGAGCCCTGCCTGGCCCGCAGCTTCCCCGACTTTGAGTCCTTGACCGCCGATGGCCGCTTTGCCGTTTGGGCCGAACGCCTCTACGCCCCGCTGCAAGCCTGGGCCACCCGCCAGGCCACGGTGCTGCTGCACGAGCAGCCCGATGGCCCTGCCGACCTTGACGGCGCCGCCGCCGACGACGACGAGGACGGCGCCGATGACTGAGACCCTCGACCCCCTGCGCCTGCCGCTGTGGGGCAGCCGCCTGATCGAGGCCAGCGCCGGCACCGGCAAGACCTGGACGATTGCCGCGCTCTACCTGCGCCTGGTGCTGGGCCATGGCGATGCAGAGACGG
>JANLZT010000211.1:0-4160 GCA_031366465.1 Betaproteobacteria bacterium
CCTCAGCGCCTGGGGCGATTCGCCGGTCAGCTGCACCAGCCGCTCGCGAACCTGCAGGCTTTGCGCGTAGCGCTCTCTCGCGCCCGCTACATCCCCCAGGGCACGCTGCACGTCGCCCACCTTGATCAATGAAACCGACCATTCCCTCAGCGCCTCGGGCGATTCGCCCGTCAGCTTCACCAGCCGCTCGCCCACCTGCAGGCTTTGCGCGTAGCGCTCTCTCGCGCCCGCCACATCCCCCAGCGCACGCTGCACGTCGCCCACTCGCTCCAGTGACACCGACCAGTCCCTCAGCGCCTCGGGCGATTCGCCCGTCAGCTTCACCAGCCGCTCGCGAACCTGCAGGCTTTGCGCGTAGCGCTCTCTCGCGCCCGCCACATCCCCCAGCGCAAGCTGCACGTCGCCCACTTTCGCCAGCGACACCGACCAATCCCGCAAGGCCTCGGGCGAATCCCGCGTCAGCTTCACCAACCGCTCGACGATCGCCAAGGCAGGCAGGGCGTGCGCCTGCGCACCGCGCCATTGGCGGCGCAGGCCCGCCAGTTCGGCAGCCCAAAGCTGCCACTGGTAAGCCTGGCGCAGTGTCTGCGGCTGGTCACCGACCGCTGCGGGATCGATGACCAGATGCGCCGCCAGATCGGCCAGCACACGCTCGGCCAGGGCCAGTTGGCGGTGGCGCACGGCCTGGGCAATGGCATCGAAGCCGAGGTCGAGCGCCAGGCGGGGGCTTGCGTCGTCGGCCCTGGCCCGGGCTGCGGCGTCGCCCGGGGCGCTGGCTTGTTGGAAGCTGGCCAGCGCCCGGTCCCACAGCGCCACGGCGGCCAGGCGACCGGACGGCGACGGCGCGCCCTCACCGCGCCATGGTGTTGGCAGCGCCAGGCCCACGGCATCGTCCACGGCCCAGGCCGGCACCGTGAAGCTGGCCGACCGGATCGACCACAGATCGGGCGCCACCATCGCCACCGGAAGCTCCGCATCGCCACGCCCGACCAGCAGTACCGGCCGCGCCGCCGCCAACAGCCCGGCCCGGCGCTCGTTGAGCCGCGCCAGCAGCCAGTCGCGCTGCGGCCTGCCCCGCGCATCGCCCAGGTCCACCCAGACGCCGAACAGCTCGGCACCGCGCTCGGGCAGCAGCACGGCGTGCAGCGCCGCCTCGACATCGGGTGCGCCGCCGCTGGCGACCGGCACGGCCAGCAGGCGCCGGCTGCGGGCGCGCAGCGTGCGGTCCAGTTCACCCTGCAGCCAGGCCAGGCTGCGCGGGTCGTCGCCCCACAGGTAGAGCAACTGGGCCGACTGCACCCGCAGCACCAGGCGGCGCAGGCGCCGCAGCAGCAGGTGGTCTGCGGTGGGCCGCCCCAGCGGCGGTGCGGCAGCCATCGTGCTGGGGCCGATCAGGCGGCTGGCGCAGGCGCCGACGCTGCCGCAGCAGCCTCGGCCGTCAGGCGGGCCGCGCGCTCAGAGACCCAGCCGCGCACCATGGGGTGCAGCGCGAACCAGGTGCTGCCGTTCAGATAGGCCAGCACATGCTTGGTGGCCAGGTAGCGCTGCAGCACGTCGGCGTCGATGTCGCCAGCCAGCTCGGCATCGTGGCTCTGGTCCAGCCGGGCCAGCCAGCGCACATGCTCGGCGGGGATCGCGCGGCCGGGGCTCACATGCGCCAGCGCAAAATCCACCGCGGTATCGGCCACCGGCAGCGACGGGATGTCGTCACTCAGCGCCACCCGCATCGCGCGCAGGAAGTCGCGCAGGTCGCCCCCGGTGTGGATGGCAAAGCGCCGCAGTTGCGCCGGGGTGAACACGTCCGCCCAACGCGAGAAGCGGGCCGCCACCAGGGCCTGCATCGCCGCCAGGCCGGCGTCGTCGGGCGCGCGGCTGCGCTCCATCACCACATGCACCGACGGCATGTTGACGACGATGCCGGTGCCCAGCGACGCGGCGATCTGGGTGTCCTGCTCCAGCAGGAAGGGCGACACCGAATACACCACATGCACCCCTGGCAAGCGCAGCGCCGCGCCTTCGGCGACGAAGAGGCGGCGCACGCTCTCGTAGACCTGGTTTGAGTCGTCGCCGTAGCCGCGGATCTTCTCGATGGAATCGGCCAGCACCACGCAACGCTCGCCGTTCGGGCAGAGCGAGGCCTGCAGGTCGCGCACAAAGTCGCGAGCCTGGTCCAGGAAGCGGGACTTCTGCATTTGCAGGTTGGCCTCCAGCTCGCGGCGGAAGTTCTCGTCGGTTTGCAGCGCTAGCTGGAACTGCGACTTGGCCGCGCCAAAACCAGCCTCGAACTTGACCCCTTCCGGGATCAGCTTGGTCGTGGTGAAGAAAGTCAGCAAGCGCTCGGCGGCTGAGCGTTGGCCCTGGATCACACCGGCCTGGTCTACCCATGACGACAGCAGCGCCACCAGAAAACTGCCCAGCGACACCGGCGCATTCAGGTTCAACCAATCCTGCAGGTCGCAGTAGTAGACCTTGCAGGCCTTGGCCGTCAGGTCACGCTTGAGGCGTTGCAGCTCGGTGCTCTTGCCGCTGCCGGGTTGGCCGGTGAACAGGAATACGCCGCCGCCGTGGCGGCGCAGGATGTCCCGGCCCAGCCGTGCCACCGCATCGGTGCCGCCGTGCAGGCCGGTGACGTACTTCTGCGCGTCGTCGGCATTCGACAGGTCCAGCGGCTGATCGTGGTTGAGCACATTGGTGAAGGCGCCCAGCAGGTCCTCGATCTCTTGCTCGGTCATCGCTTTGGGCTCCATCGCGGCAAGGGCCTACCCGGCGTCAATTCAACTCTTCCTTGCGGATATTGACGATGGGCGCCAGCACCGTGGGCAGGGCTTGCATCAGCGCCAGCGCATCGCGCATCCGGCCTTCCACGGTGTCGTGGGTCAGGATGATCAGGTCGGTCTGCTTCTCGCCCTCGGCTGATTCACGCTGCAGCACCGCATCAATGGAGATGTCATGGTCGGCCAGGATGGTGGTGATGCGGCTCAGCACACCGGTCTGGTCGGCCACCTGCAAGCGCAGGTAGAAGGACGTGATGACCTGGCTGATCGGCAGCACGGGTGTGTCGGCCACCGATCCGGGCTTGAAGGCCAGATGGGGCACGCGGTGGTCGGGGTCGGCGGTCAGCAGCCGGGTGATGTCAACCAGATCAGCCACCACCGCGCTGGCGGTGGGCTCGGCGCCGGCGCCCTTGCCGTAGTACAGCGTGGTGCCCACCGCATCACCGTGCACCACCACCGCATTCATCGCGCCTTCGACATTGGCGATCAATCTCTTGGCCGGGATCAAGGTGGGATGCACCCGCAGCTCGATGCCGCCCACGTCGTCGCGCCGCTTGGTGATGCCCAGCAATTTGATGCGGTAGCCCAGTTGCTCGGCATAGCGGATGTCGGTGGCCTGCAGTTGGGTGATGCCCTCCACATGGGCCGCCTCAAACTGCACCGGCGTGCCAAAGGCAATCGCGCTCATGATGGTGGCCTTGTGGGCCGCGTCCACGCCCTCGATGTCGAAGGTCGGGTCGGCCTCGGCATAGCCCAGGCGTTGCGCCTCTTTGAGCACCACCTCGAAATCCAGGCCCTTGTCGCGCATCTCGCTCAGGATGAAATTGGTGGTGCCGTTGATGATGCCGGCGATCCACTCGATGCGGTTGGCGGTCAGGCCCTCGCGCAGCGCCTTGATGATGGGGATGCCACCGGCCACCGCCGCCTCAAAGCCGACCATCACGCCGCGCGCGCTGGCCGCAGCAAAGATCTCGGTGCCGTGCACCGCCAGCAAGGCCTTGTTGGCGGTGACCACATGCTTGCCGGCGGCAATCGCGGCCATCACCAGGGTCTTGGCGATGCCGTAACCGCCGATCAGCTCGATCACGATGTCGATGTCGGGGTTGGCAATCACCTGGCGGGCGTCGGTCACCACCTTGACATTGGCGCCGACGATGTCGCGGGCGCGCACGGTGTCGAGGTCAGCCACCATCGTGATCTCGATGCCCCGGCCGGCGCGGCGCCGGATCTCGGCCTGGTTGCGGGTGAGCACCTTGTAGGTGCCGCTGCCAACGGTGCCGATGCCGAGCAGGCCGACCTGGATCGGCTTCGGGGTGACATCCTGCGGCTGCGCCGAATCGCTGTGGGTGGTCATGGCTGCTTTCAAACGGCGTGGCGGCGGCGGTA
>JANLZT010000016.1:0-5162 GCA_031366465.1 Betaproteobacteria bacterium
TTTTGCATGCGCTTCATGGTTGTCTCTCCTGGGGAATGAATGAATGGTGGGGTCAAGCGCAGGAGACTATGCAGAACGCGTGCCAGTGTTTCTTGAGCCCAGATTGCGGCCTATTGAGGCCTTTTTTCACCGATTGGCCGGTGGTGTGGCCGGTTTTTGTCACCCGCCGCGCAGCCGAGGTGACGATTCTTGTCAGCGCTGACGAATCAGGTCACCTGCATGCGCTGGCCGGCCGCCAGGGCCTGCACCGCGTGGCGGTGGTCGAGGGCGCTGATCTCGCTCATCACCGCGTCCAGCTCGCCCGGTTTGATGTGGGTGATGAAGACCTCGACACCCTGGGCCAGATGTTGCAGCTCCTGGCCGAGTGCGGCCGGATGCAGGTGGCGGCTGACGTGGGCGAGCTGGAACTCGTCATTTCGGAACGCCGTCTCGATCACCAGGCTGGCCACCGGCAGCGCGCGCAGGCGTTGCCACAGGGCCGGGTTGGGCGCGGTGTCCCCGGTGAACACCCAGCAGCGGCTGGCGCCCAGCACCGCAAAGCCGACCGCCGGCACCGTGTGCAGCGCCGGCAGGACCTCGATGCGGCGGCCGCCAAAATCGAGCACCTCGCCAATGTTGAAGGGCTGCAGCAACAGGATCGGCCGCTCGGCGCTGGGCAGGCGGGTGAAATCGGGCCAGATCGCACCGTTGAACACATGCTGGCGCAGCGCAGCCAGGGTGGCCGGCAGGCCATGGACACGGATCGGCGGGCGGCCGACGCGCCGCCGCATCACGCTGTCGGCCAGCAAGGGCACGCCCAGGATGTGGTCCAGATGGGAGTGGCTGAGCACCACCTCGTCGATACGCGCCAACTCGTCCAGCGTCAGGTCGCCGACACCGGTACCGGCGTCGATCAGGATGTCGTCATCGAGCAAGAAGGCTGTGGTGCGACAGCCCGCTGCAATGGACCCGGAGCAGCCAAGGACGCGAATTTGCATGGCGTGAAGTGGTGGCGTCCTGATCGGGCTGAGATTTTGGGATTGGGCCCTGGCCATGTGCCCGCTGCGTTGTGGATGACGAGCACCGCATCGTGAGGGCATCGGCTGGGCGGCGCAAGCGCCAGGGTTCACGATTTCGGCTTGCGCCGACGGTTTAATGCTCTGCAGAGGGGATGAAGCGTGAACTCAGTCACAAGCAACTGCCAAACCACCGACCGGTGCAGGGTGCCTTGGCTGAGGGCGGCGCCGACTGGCCGACTTGCTGCCGACCCCACCCCAAGGCGCCGCGCCGCCGTTACCGGCCTCAGCCGTGCACAAACTGCATCTGGGTGCCTGCCAACTCGATCATGTCGCCATTGTTGAGTGGTGCGGTCTCGGTGGCCAGTGGCACGCCATTGATGCTGGGCCGCTGCGCGCCCTCCACATGGGCCAGCACATAGCCGGTGGGCCGCTTGGTGATCGACGCCACTTGCACGCCTGGCTTGCCGACGGTGGTGACCACCTTGGTGAGGGTGACGGCGCGGCCAGCCGCTGCGCCGCTGAGCACTTTGATCGACGCCGCCGGCACCGCGCCCTGGCCACCCATCGGCATCGACGGGTTGGGCATCGGCGAGGTCTGGTTGAACGGCGAGTGGCCCACCGAGCCCGGCCGCACGATCATGGTTTTTTCGTACTCGTTGGACTCTTCGACCAAGTACTTGATCTTGTACTTGCCGATCTCCACCGTGTCGTTGTGGGCCAGCAATTGCTTCTTGATGGCCTTGCCGTTGATGTAGGTGCCGTTGGTGCTGTTGAGGTCTTCGATGAAGACATCCTGGCCCATCATCTGCAGCACCGCGTGCTCGCCGCTGACGGCAAGGTTGTCGATCACGATGTCGTTGTACGGACGACGGCCGAGCGTGGTCTTGTCCTTGGTGATCTGCACATCCTTGATCACCACACCATCGAGAGACACCACCAGCTTGCCCATGCTTGACCCTTTTTCGGTTTGATCGCCTTTGTGCCGGCAACGGCTGCCACACAACGGTGGATCGGTTTGCTGGCGTCAGCGCCCGAACTTCCACCAAGGGCGGCCTGCAGTCGGCTGGCCACCCACCACACGGGCCAGTATCAGCGAGATATTATCCTTTCCACCAGCATCATTGGCGGCATCAATCAAGGCTTGGCCCGCCGCCGGCAGCGCGTCGTTGGTCTGCAGCAGACGCGCGATCATGGCGTCGTCGAGCATGTCAGACAGGCCGTCCGAGCACATCAGGTACAGGTCGCCGGGCTGGGTTTCGTGCAGGTGGCTCTCCAGCAGCACGGTGTCTTCGACCCCCACGGCGCGCGTGACCAGGTTCTTGTTGGCCGAAAACGCGGCTTGCTCGGGGGTGATGAGCCCGGCGTCAATCTGCTCTTGCAGCAGCGAGTGGTCGCGCGTGATCTGCACCAGCTCGCCTTCGCGCCAGCGGTAGGTGCGCGAGTCACCCACATGCCCCAGGCGAAGCTGGTTGGCGCGGAACACCCCGACCACCAGGGTCGTGCCCATGCCGGCGTACTGGGGGTTGGCGTTGGCGGCGTTGAAGATGGCGCGGTTGGCGTTGTCCACGCAGATGTCCATGGCGCGCTTGACTTCTTGGTCGGTGGCGCGGTCGACCACCTCGGCCAGCCAACGGCCCAATTCGCTGCTGATGAAGGCGGTGGCCATGCCGCTGGCGACTTCGCCAGCGTTGTAGCCGCCCATGCCGTCGGCCAGCACGGCCAGCGCGTTGGCCTCGTCCACCGCCACCGAATCCTCGTTGTTGGTACGAGCCCGACCGGTGTCGACAGCGTGGAAGAACTCGAAGTTCATGCGGGGCGGCCCACGGGGCAGTGGAGGGCTGAAAAAAGTGCCTGATTGTGCCCTGGAACCCGGGTCGGCCGACAGCCAGAGCCGGCCTCAGCCTGGGGGTGACAGCGACGGCGCCAGCACGCGCGTCATCACCGTCGCCAGCGCGTCGGCACGGCTGCTCCAGGCTGCCAGATCGCCCGGGCGATGAACCGGGTCGCGGTGCAGCAATGGCTGCACCGCCGCTGTGACCGGGGCGGGCAGATCGGGCCGCAGCGCCGACAAGGCGGCGGGCGGGTCCTGGGCAGTGGCACGCAGCAAGCCGCCCAGGGTGTCGGCCTGGTGCGGGCGTTGCCCTGTCAGCAGCTCAAACAACAACACGCCCAAGGCATAGGTGTCGCTGGCAGGGCTGGCAGCGGCGCCGGCCAGCAGCTCGGGCGCCATATAGGCCGGCGTGCCCAAGGTCATGCCGGTCTGGGTGACCTGGTTGTCCTGCAGCCTGGCCACGCCAAAGTCCGCCAGCTTGACGCCGCCACTGCCCAGATCGACCAGCACGTTGGCGGGCTTGAGATCGCGGTGCACCACGCCGCAGGCATGGGCATGGGCCAGCGCAGCCGCCACCCGGGCGCCAATGTGCATGACCACGGCTTCGGGCAGCAGCCGGGCCGGTCGGGTATATCGGCTGAGGTCGGCCCCATGCACCCGCTCCATCGCCATCCAGGCGTGGCTGCCGGTCAGGCCGACATCGAGCACGGTGACGATGTCGGGGTGGCTCAAACGCCGGCCCAGAGCGGCCTCGCGCTGAAGGCGGTCCACCCATTCTTTACGATGCTGGCCGGCCAGCTCAGACGGCAGCGGCACCAGTTTGACGGCCGCTGTGCCGCCGGTGCGCAGATCGACCGCCTCATGCACCGCACCGGCCGCACCTTGGGCGATGCGCGCCCCAAGGCGGAACCGCCCCCCCAGCACCGCTGGGCCACCTTGCGCTGGCGCCTGCGGCGTTGGATCGCCGTGTTTGCGTTGGAACCAAGCCACCCATCCACCCCGGCTGCATCTGTTCTTGCGGCCAAACCTTATCACGATCAAGGTGCGGCTTTGTGGCCCCTTGTAAGCGCGGTGAGCAGTCCTTTGCAGGTTTGGGCGGCGGGCCTAATTGGCGGGCTGGGCCGTGCGCCTGCGCTGCAGCAGCTTGCCCAATGCCACCACCAACAGCGCGCAGCCCAAGCCGACCGCATTGACCAGCACCGGCGGCTGGGCGCCAAAGTGCTGGGACACCGCAGGATCGGTCATCACCATCTCGCCGGCCAGGAAGCCCAGCAGCGCGGCCCCCAAGGTGATGATGATGGGGTAGCGCTCCATCACCTTGAGCAGCAAGGTGCTGCCGAAGATGATCAGCGGGATGCTGATGCCCAGGCCCAGGATCAGCAGCAGGGTGTTGCCTTTGGCGGCGGCGGCCACCGCCAGCACGTTGTCCAGGCTCATCACCAGGTCGGCAATCAGGATGGTGCGGATGGCGGTCATCAGGCCGGCGTTTTCCTGCCCTTCCTTGCCGTCACCGCCGCCGTCGTCTTCCAGCAGCAGCGTGACGCCGATATACACCAGCAACAGGCCCCCGACGATCTTCAGGAAGGGCCATTTCAGCATCTCCACCGCGATCAGCGTCAGCACGATGCGCAGCACGATGGCGGCGGCGCTGCCGAAGAAGATGGCCTTCTTCTGCTGGTGCGCCGGTAGCGTGCGGGCGGCCATCGCGATCACCACCGCGTTGTCGCCCGACAGCAAGATGTTGGCCAGGATGATCGAACCCAGCGCAGCCCAGAAGGCGGCCGATGTGAATTCCATGAAACGCTCCGTGGATGACGCCAGGGCAGCGCAACCGCAAATCGGTGCGCTATTGGATGGGGCCGAGTTTAGGAAACCACCGGCCCGCTGCAGTTCGTACTACTACGCAGCCCGCTGCAGGACGCGGGCAGCGCTTGGCATCAGAGCAAGGCCTTGAGCAGCCGCGCCATCTCGCTGGGGTTGCGGGTGATGGTGAAGCCGCACTCCTCCATGATGGCCAGCTTGGCGTCTGCGGTGTCGGCGCCACCGCTGATGAGCGCGCCGGCATGGCCCATGCGCTTGCCGGCCGGCGCGGTGACGCCGGCGATGAAACCGACGATGGGTTTCTTCATGTGGGCCTTGCACCAGCGCGCGGCTTCGGCCTCATCGGGCCCGCCAATCTCGCCAATCATGATCACCGCGTCGGTGTCGGGGTCGTCGTTGAACAGCCGCATGATGTCGAGGTGCTTCAGGCCGTTGATCGGATCGCCGCCGATGCCCACCGCGCTGCTCTGGCCCAGGCCGATCTCGGTGAGCTGGGCCACCGCCTCATAGGT
>JANLZT010000017.1:0-5819 GCA_031366465.1 Betaproteobacteria bacterium
CTGGGTCGGCGTGCGGATGGCATAGACCACCGCGATCAGCACCAGCGCCAGGATGCCGCCCAGCCCGGCGGTTTCCGACGGCGTGGCATAGCCACCGTACAGCGCCACCATGACGCCGATCAGCAGCACCACGAAGGGCACCACCCGCGGCAGCATCTCGACCTTCTCGGCCATCGTGTAGACATGGTCGTCGAGCATCGCGCTCTTGGCCACGCCGCCCGCTGCATAGGCCACCAGCGCGGCCGCATGCTCCTTGCGCCAGCGATACACCGCATAGCCGGCGAACAGCCCCACCAGCAGCACGCCCGGCCCGATGCCGGCCAGGAACAGCCGGCCCAGCGACTGCTCGGCCGCCACCGCATACAGGATCATCGTGATCGACGGCGGCAGCAGGATGCCCAGCGTGCCGCCGGCGGCGATGATGCCGGCCGCAAAGCCCGGCGAATAGCCGCGCATGCGCATCTCGGGGATGCCGGCGCTGCCAATGGCCGAGCAGGTGGCCGGGCTGGAGCCCGACATCGCCGCGAACAGCGCACAGGCGAACACATTGGCAATGCCCAGGCCGCCCGGGATCTTGCTCATCCAGGCATGCATCGCCAAGTACAGGTCCTTGCCGGCCGGGCTCTTGCCGATGGCCGCCCCCTTCAGGATGAACAGCGGGATCGACAGCAGTGTGATGCTGGCCATCTCCTCGTAGACGTTCTGCGTCACGGTGTCGAGTGCCGACCCGGGCATGAAGAAGTACATAAAAGTCACCGCCACGGCGCCCAGGCCGAAGGCGATGGGCATGCCCGAGAACATCACCAGCAGGGTGACGACGCCGTAGGCGATGCCGATGGTGCTGCCGCTCATTTGGCTTGTTCCTTGTTCACCACGCGGGCGACGATCTCCAGCCACAGTTGCAGCGCCAGCAATGTCATGCCGGCGGCCATCAAGCAGTAGGGGATCCACATCGGTGGCCCCCAGGTCGAGTTGCTGGAATGGCCCTCATGCAGCGCCTCGGCAAACAGGGTCCAGCTCTTCCAGCTGAAGAAGGTGCAGAAGGCGCCGCTGGCCAGTTCGACGAACAGCATGCGCCAGTGATTGACGCGCGGCGACAGCAGGTCGGCGATCGCTTCCACCCCGACATGGCCCCGGTAGGACTGGACGAAGGCGGCCGAGAAGAAGGTGGCACCCATCAGCAGGAAGACGGCCGTTTCGTCCTGCCACTCGGTCGGGATCTTGAAGAAATAGCGCGCCGCCACGCTGTAGCTGAGGATGGCCGCAGCCAGGAAGACCGCTGCCATGCAGGGCACCATCACCCAGCGGTTGACGGCCTTCATCGCACTGTCCAGCCGGGCCACCAGCGGGTGGCCGGCCGGTGGCTGCTCAATCGCCGCGAGCTCCAGGCCCGCTTCACCGACTTCGAATCCATGGTTCATGGCTGAGTCTCCTTCGTGGCGCGGCGGTGGCCTAGGCGGTGACCTTTTCGGCCAGCTTCAGCAGCCTGGCACTGCCTTCGTTCTTCTCGGCATAGTCCTTCCAGGCGGTGGTGCGAGCCAGCGCCACCCATTTGGCCAGCGCGGCGTCGGTCAGGTCGTGCACCTTGGCGCCGGCCTTGACATAGGCATCGGTCACCGCCGCGTCGTCGGCGCGGGCACCTTCGAGGGCAAACTTCTCCATCTCGGCGCCCACCGTCATGATCAGCGCCTGCTGGTCCTTGGGCAGCTTGTCGAAGATCAGCTTGGACATCAGCAGCGGCTCCAGCATGTACCAGTAGGACTTGCCGGTCTTGCTGATCGTCAGGTGCTTGGACACCTCTTGCAGGCGGAACGAGATCAGGCTGGTGGCCGAGGTGGTGACCACGTCCACCGCGCCGGTCTGCATCGCGGCATAGGTCTCGCTGGACGGCAGCGACAGCGTCGCGGCGCCGGCGGCCTTGGCCACCAGGTCCATCTCGCGGCTGCCACCGCGGAACTTCAGGCCCTTGACGTCCTCCGGCCCGATGATGGGCACGCTGCGGCTGGCGGCGCCGCCGGCCTGCCAGATCCAGGTGACGATGATCACCCCCTTGTCGGCCAGCAGGTCGGTCAGCGCCTTGCCCACTTCGGCCTTCTTCCAGGCATAGCCCTGCTCATAGCTGGTGACCAGGCCCGGCATCAGCGCGATGTTCAGCTCGGGGATCTCGCCACCGGCATAGGGCAGCGGGATCAGGGTCATGTCCAGCGCACCCTTGCGCACCGCGCTGAACTGGGCATTGACCTTCATCAGCGACGAGCCGGGATAGACATTGGCCTTGAGCGCGCCGTTGCTGCGTTTGTCCAGCTCCTTGGCAAAACGATCACACAGGCGGTGGCGGAAGTCGCCCTCCTTTTCGGACCCGCCTGGGAACTGGTGCGAGATCTTCAGCGGCTCGGCGGCCAAGGCATAGCTGGCCGGCAGCAGCAGCGAAGGCGCGGCTGCCAGGCCCTGGACAAAGCTGCGGCGGGTGGTCTGCATGGGGTTGTCTCCGGTCTTGTCGGGGTGAGGAATTGGACTTCAAAAGCGGCCAGATAGCAGGGCGCCAAAGCCGGGCGAACTGGCCTTCAGGCCCAGCGCCTTCAGCATCATGAAGGTGGTAGCCACCGAGGACGACAGCACCGGCAAGCCGGTGCGGTCTTCGATCAATTGCACCGAGGCCAATGAGGGCATCTGCACGCAGGCCGACGCCACCACGGCATCGACGCCGCTGGTCTTCAGCCGCTTGCTGATCTCGGCCGGGGCCAAGGGGTCCTGGCGGCCGACTTCGAGGTTGTCGGCAATCTCCAGCGAGATGGCGTCAACCACCTCGATGCCTTCGTGCTCGATGTAGTCGATGACCATCGCCGTCAGCGGCTTCATATAGGGCGCCAGCAGCGAGATCTTTTTGGCCCCCAGGGCCTTCAGGCCATCGACCAGCGCCCCGGCGCTGGTCACCACCGGGGCCGGGCCGCCGGCTTCAACGGTGCGGCCGTGCAGGCGCTGCTCTGCAATGCGGTGGTAGCCGCGGCCCATGCTCATGATGGCCACCAGGCAGGCGTAGCCCAGCACATCGACACGGGCATCGGCGAGTTCGAGCGCGCAGCGGTCACTGTCGCGGTCCATCGCGGCCAGCTCTTCCTTCGTCACCTTCTGCATGCGCATGCGGCTGGAATGGAAGGTGAAGCGCTCGGCTTCCACCGCTTCGCGGGCGCGCAGCACGGCCGGGATCTCGGTCTCCATCGTGGTGTTGGAGCTGGGCACGATCTGCCCGATGCGGTAGATGCGGTTGTTCAATTTGACCCCTTTGATTCGGGTGGGCAGGCCCACGCAGTGCACCCAGTGTGCAAGGCCTGGCAGGGGCCGGCGTTCGCGATGTGTTGAGGTAAGCTTGTTCAAGCATTGATGAGGGAAAACCCGCTCCTTGGTCAACTTGAACCGATTCGACCTGGTGTCGCTGCGGCTGTTCGTGGCGGTGGTGGACGCCGGCAGCCTGACGGCTGGTGCGGAACGCTTCGGTATCTCGCTGGCTGCGGCCAGCCGGCGCATCTCGGAACTGGAGCACCACTGCGGCAAGGCGCTGCTGCAGCGCAGCCAGCGCGGCGTCACGGCCACCCTCGAAGGCCAGGCGGTGCACCGCCACGCCATCGAGCTGGCGGCGAACCTGGAGCGCCTGGCGCTGGCAGTCGAGGACATGAACGTCGGCGCTGGCGGCTTGCTGCGCCTGTGCGCCAACCCATCCGCGCTGGGCGGCTTCCTGCCCGCCGTGCTGGCGGCCTACGCTTTGCAGCATCCCGATGTGCGCATCGATCTCGAAGACGCGCTGAGCGAAGATGCGGTGCGCCTGATCGCCGCGGGCAACGCCGAACTGGCGGTGATCGGTGACAACACGCCCAGGGAAGGCCTGGCCAGCTTTGTCTGCGATGTCGATGAGGTGGTGCTGATCACCCCGGCCGGGCACCCGCTGGCCGGCGCTGGCCCGGTGGCCTTGGCGCGGGCGCTGGACTACGACTTTGTCAGCTTGAGCCGCACCGCCTCACTCACCCGCAAGATCAGCGCCGCCGCAGAAGCCCAGGGTCGAAACCTGCGCATTCGCGTCCATGCGCGCAGTTTCGACACCATGTGCAGGATGGTGGCGGCAGGCTTGGGGCTGACGGTGCTGCCGCGTGCCAGTGCCTCCCTGTACGCCCAGGCCCTGGGGCTGCAGGTGATGGCGCTCGAAGGCCTGGACGTGAAGCGGCGCCTGCTGTTGGCCATGCGCAGCCGTGCGGCCTTGTCACCGGCCGCCTTGGCACTGGTCGAGCGCATCGAAGGCCGCGTGCGGGACTGCGCCTGGGGTGAATGAGCGCCAACCGGGGCGGCCTGGATTTCGCCTTGCGGCCGTCTGCGTTCGTTCGATCCGGGTTGACGCCGGCAATCCAGGCCCCCTGCTTTGATACCCTGAGCCACTGGCACCCACCGGCTCGGCACAGGGCCGCAGACTCAAAACGTTGGAGACAACATGCGCACTCAGCGCCTTCCATTGGCCACGGCCAGCTTTGCCTGCTCACGCCGCCGCGTCGGGCTGGCCCTGGCAGCGGCCCTGCTGGCCGGTGCCCCGTTGGGCACGCCTCAGGCCCAGACCCAGGCCTGGCCGGCCAAGCCAGTGACCATCGTCGTGCCCTTCCCGGCCGGCGGCGGCACCGACGCCTTTGCGCGGCCGCTGTTTGCGATGATGACCAAGAACACCGGCAAGCAATTTGTCATCGACAACCGGGGCGGCGCGGGCGGCACACTGGGCGCGGGCATCGCGGCGCGGGCGGCACCCGACGGCTACAGCTTCTTCATGGGCGCGGTGCACCATGCCATCGCGCCATCGATGTACCCCAAGCTCGACTACCGGCTGGAGACCGATTTCATCCCGGTCGGCCTGATCAGCAGCGTGCCGCAAGTGATCGTGGTCAACCCGCAGCGGGTGCCGGTGTCTGACTTGAAGGGCCTGCTCGACTACCTGCGCAAGAACCCGGCCAAACTCAACTACGGCTCGGCCGGCAATGGCACCTCACACCACCTGGCCGGTGAGCTGTTCAAGCTGCAGACCAAGACCTTCATCACCCACATCCCCTACCGTGGCGCCGGCCCGGCGCTGCAAGACCTGATCGCCGGCCAGGTCGACATGATGTTTGACGGCCTGGGCTCGTCGGCCAACCACATCAAGAACGGCCGCATCAAGGCCCTGGCGGTGGCCTCCACCCAGCGCGCACCGGGTTTTCCGGATGTGCCGTCCAGCACCGAGGGCGGCGTGCCCAGCTACCAGGTGGCCACCTGGTACGGCCTGTGGGCGCCCAAGGGCACACCGCAAGCGGCGGTGGACGCGATGACCGCCGAGCTGAAAAAGGCCCTGGCCAGTGACGAGATCAAGACCGCCTGGGCCAGCCTGGGCGCCAACCCGCCCAACACCTGGGGGCCAGACTTTGGCCGCTTTGTGGGCAGCGAGATCACGCGCTGGGCCGAGGTGGTCAAGAACTCAGGCGCAAAGCTGGATTGAGGCCAGCGCCGGGATGTTGACCATGACCGACCAAAACCTGTTTTCAGCCCTGCGCGCCGCCTTCCCGGCCGACCTGGGCGCCACCGCCATCGAGGTGGCCGACGGCCCGACGGCCGGCGCCGCCTACAGCTGGGCCGACCTGGAGCGTGGCACTGCGATGCTGGCCAATCTGCTCGCCAGCCTGGGCCTGCCCGCCGGCAGCCGGGTGGCGGTGCAGACCGAGAAAAGCGTCGAGGCGCTGATGCTCTACCTGGCCGTGCTGCGGGCGGGCTATGTCTTTCTGCCGCTCAACACCGCCTACCAGGCGGCCGAGATC
>JANLZT010000387.1:0-3285 GCA_031366465.1 Betaproteobacteria bacterium
CGGCAAGGATGCCTGGACCTTCCGCCTGCCGCAGTCCAACGACGTGATGGCCTTTGCGGTGATCAACCTGATGAAGAAGCAGGGCGTCAAGACCATCGGCTTCCTGGGCTATACCGACGCTTACGGTGAGCTGTGGCTCAAGGCCATCACTGCCGAAGGCGAGAAGAACGGCATCAAGGTGATCGCCACCGAGCGCTTTGCCCGCACCGACACCGGCGTCACGGCCCAGGCCCTCAAGCTGACGGCCGCCAACCCCGACGCGATGCTGATCGTGGCCTCGGGCTCGGGCGCGGCGATGCCGCAGAAGGCCATCGTCGAGCGCGGCTACAAGGGCCGTGTCTACCAGACCCATGCCGCCGCCACCAAGGACCTGATGCGCATCGGTGGCAAGGATGTGGAAGGCACCTTCGTGGTGTCGGGCCCGGCGGTGGTGGGCGATCTGCTGGCTGACAACCACCCCAGCAAGAAGGTGGCGATGGACTTCGTGGCCAAGTACGACAAGGCCTATGGCGCGGGCACGCACAACCAGTTTGCCGGCCATGCCTACGATGCCTGGACGGTGCTGGAGAAGACCGTGCCGGTGGCGCTGAAGAAAGCCAAGCCCGGCACCAAGGAGTTCCGCGCCGCGCTCAAGGATGCGATCGAGGGCATGGGCCGCACCGTGTTCGCCCACGGCATCATGAACTGGACCGCCACCGACCATTGGGGCTACCAGCCCGAGACCGGCGTGATGCTGGTAGTCAAGAACGGCGATTGGGCGCTGGCGAATTGAGGTTTTGCGCCGCTGCGGCCAGTCTGCTCACCCATGGACTTCTCAATAGCCAGCATCCTCGCGCTTGACGGCGCCACCAATGGCGCGGTCTATGCGCTGCTGGCCCTGGCCACGGTGCTTGTGTTCGCCGTCACCCGCATCATCTTCATACCGCAGGGCGAGTTCGTCGCCTTTGGCGCGCTCACGCTGGCGCTCTTCCAGACTGGCAAGGTGCCCGGCACGGTGTGGTTTCTGTTGATCCTGGCCGGGGCGGCGGCCATCGCCGACGTGATAGCCGGCCTCAAGCACCACCAGTCGGCCACCCGCATCGCCAAGCAGGTGCTGCGCACCCTTGCCTACCCGGTGGCGATCTCGCTGCTGGCGATCTGGGCCGCGCCGCGCAACCTGCCGATGCCGGTGCAGGCGGCGTTGACGCTGGCGCTGGTCACGCCGTTTGGTGGCCTGATCTACCGGCTGGCCTATGAGTCGCTGGCCGATGCCACCTCACTGGTGCTGCTGATCGTGTCGGTGGGCGTGCACTTTGCGCTCACCGGCCTGGGGCTGTTCTTCTTTGGCGCCGAGGGCTTCCGCAACCCCAGTTTCTGGGACACGCGCATGGCGGTCGGCCCGCTCACCTTCTCGGGCCAGACGATCTTCATCTTTGTCGCGTCGATCATGCTGATCGTGCTGCTGTGGCTGTACTTTGAGCGCTCGCTGCAGGGCAAGGCCCTGCGCGCCACCGCGATCAACCGGCTGGGCGCCCGGCTGATGGGCATTTCCAGCAACAGTGCCGGCCGCACCACCCTGACGGTGGCCGCCTTCATCGGCGCGCTCTCGGGCCTGCTGATCGGGCCGACCACCACCGTCTTCTACGACTCAGGCTTTTTGATCGGCCTGAAAGGCTTTGTGGCTGCGGTGTTTGCCGGCCTGTCCAGCTACCCGCTGGCCTTGCTGGGCGCGATGCTGGTCGGTCTGGTGGAGAGTTTTGGCTCGTTTTACGCCAGCGCCTTCAAGGAGGTGATCGTCTTCGGCTCGATCATCCCGGTGCTGCTGTGGCGGTCGCTGCGCGACCCTCACCATGAGGAGCATTGATCCATGAAGCTCCTGCAAAAGTTCGGCTTCCCGCTGTTCGCGCTGCTGATGCTGGCATTGCCGCTGCTGCCGCTGCCTGATTTCTGGATCACCCAGCTCAATTACATCGGCCTGTATGCGCTGGTCTCGCTGGGCCTGGTGCTGCTCACCGGGGTGGCGGGTTTGACCTCATTCGGCCAGGCGGCGTTTGTCGGCGTCGGTGCCTACACCGCTGCCTTCCTGGCGATCAAGGTGGGGGTTTCGCCCTGGCTGACCTTGCTGGTGGGCGTGGCCCTGAGCATCGTGGTGGCGCTGGTGCTGGGCGCGATCACGCTGCGCATGTCGGGCCATTACCTGCCGCTGGCCACCATTGCCTGGGGCCTGACGATCTACTACACCATCTCCAATATGGAGTTCCTGGGCAAGTACGACGGCCTGCTGGGGGTGCCGCCCATCACCTTGTTCGGCAGCAGCCTGGGCTCGGGCCGTGGCATCTATGTCTTGATCTGGCTGTTTGCACTGGCCGGCGCTCTTGCCGTGACGCATCTGCTGGATTCGCGCCCCGGCCGGGCCATCCGGTCGCTCAAAAATGGCACCACCATGGCCGAGGCCATGGGCATCTCCACCTTCCGCTACAAGGTGATCGCCTTTGTGGTGGCCGCCGTGCTGGCCGCCGTGTCGGGCTGGCTGTTTGCGCATTTCCAGCGCACCGTCAACCCGTCGCCCTTCGGCCTGAACAAGGGCATCGAATACCTTTTCATGGCGGTGCTGGGCGGCGTCGGCCATGTCTGGGGCGCCTTTCTGGGTGCGGGGGTGCTCAAACTGGTGGAAGACCAGTTGCAAACCCTGCTGCCCAAGCTGATCGGCACCAGCGGCAACTTCGAGGTCATCGTCTTCGGCCTGGTGCTGATCGCGGTGTTGAAGTACGCGCCGGATGGGCTGTGGACCTTTGTCGGCCGTTGGCTGCCGGCGCCGCAGCGCAAGCGTGATTGGGAGGGCGCCGCCAAGCTGCCGGCGCGCGACAAGCCTAGCGCCGGCGAGCTGCTGCTGGAGGTGGACGCGGTGCGCAAGGAGTTTGGCGGCCTGGTGGCCGTCAATGACGTGAGCTTCAACATCCGCGCCGGTGACATCGTCGGCCTGATCGGGCCCAACGGCGCCGGCAAGTCCACCACCTTCAACCTGATCACCGGGGTGCTGTCGCTCACCCGCGGTGCAGTGCGCTTCCGTGGCCAGCCCATCGCCGGCCTGCCGTCGCGGCTGATCGCGCGGCGCGGCGTGTCGCGCACCTTCCAGCACGTCAAGATGATCCCCGAGATGACGGTGCTGGAGAACGTGGCACTGGGCGGCTATCTGCGCACCCAGTCGGGCACGCTCAAGGCCATCCTGCGGCTGGACCGGGCCGAGGAGCGCAGCCTCTTTGCCGAGGCCGAGGCGCAACTGCAGCGCATCGGCATGGCCGGCCA
>JANLZT010000035.1:0-12188 GCA_031366465.1 Betaproteobacteria bacterium
CCACACCGATTTCGAGCGCGGCTTCATCCGCGCCCAGACGATTGCGTTTGATGATTTCGTCAAGCTCAAGGGCGAGCAGGGCGCCAAGGACGCCGGCAAGATGCGCGCCGAGGGCAAGGACTACGTGGTCAAGGATGGCGACGTGTTGAACTTTTTGTTCAACGTCTAGCCCCTTCGTACAGCCCCTTGGTCGATCCCCAGTCGTCGCAGCCCGGCCCCATGGGCCTGCCCACGCCGCCCGCCCGGCCCTGGGCCGCACCGTTCCCCACAGGCCCAGCGTGAGCCACGACAGCACCCGCCCTGACCCGCTGCACGATCCGACCCGACCGCTGCCCCTGGCCGCGCCGCCCGGCGCGCCAGCCGATTGGCGGGCCTGGCGGGCCTGGCGGGCCTGGCTGGGCCCCAGCCTGCTGACCGCGCTGGCCTACTGGCTGGCCGGCAAGGCCGCCTTGCTGCTGGCCATACCGCCAGGATTTGCGTCACCGCTCTACCCCGGCGCCGGCATTGCACTGGCGGTGGCCCTGGTCTATGGCCGGCGCGCGCTACCCGGGGTGGCGCTGGGCAGCCTGCTGATCAACGCCAGCCTGCCGGTGCCGCGTGAGGTGGCGCAAGGCCTGGTGATGGTGGCCCCGCTGGTCAGCGCGGTCGGCGCCACGCTGCAGGCCGCCCTGGGTGCCGCGCTGGTGCGCCGGGCCCTGCCCGGGCCGCTGCTGCTGGCCGAGCCGCGCGAGGTGGCGCTGTTCTTCGCGCTGGGCGCCGCGCTGGCCTGCACTCTCAATGCCACGCTGTCGACGACCGCGCTCTGGGCGGTGGGCGCGCTGCCACCGACGGCACTGGCCTTCACCGCCTGGACCTGGTGGGCCGGCGATGCGCTGGGGGTGCTGATCGGCGCACCGATCACGCTCACCCTGATCGGCCAGCCACGCGCTGACTGGGCGCCCCGCCGCAGCGTGCTGGCCTTGCCGCTGCTGCTGACCACCGCGCTGCTGGCGGCCGCCACCGTGCTGGTGGCGCGCTGGGACAGCGAGCGCAGCCAGCATGTGTTTGACCGCGACGCGATGGCCGCCGGGTCGGCGCTGGAGACCCGCCTGCAGCAAGCCCTGTTTGCGCTGGAAGCGCTGCACGGCCTGCACCTGGGTTCGGACGCGGTTAACCAAGACGAGATGCACCGGGTGGCCGCCGCCTGGCTGGCGCTGCCGGTCAATCTGCAGGCGCTGGGCTACAGCGAACGTGTCGCGCGCCCTGCACTGGCGCGTTTCGAGGCCGAGGTGAGCCGGGAGTCCAAACGCCACTACCGGGTGTTTGACCGCCCTGGCAGTGGCCTGGCCCCCGCAGCAGGCGGGGGCGACGACGTGGTGGCGATCCGCCATATCGAGCCACTGGCCAGCAATGCCGCCGCGCTCGGCGTCAACGCGATGTCGGTGGCGCCAGCGGCCGAGGCCATCCTGCGGGCCGTGCAAAGCGATGCCCCGGCGGCCACCGATGGCTTCCGCCTGACCCAGGAGGCGGCCGGGCAGACCGGCGTGGTGATCTACCGCGCGCTCTACAAACCGGGCCTGCCGGCGTCCACCCCGGCCGAGCGGGCACTGGCCTTCCGGGCGGTGGTGTTCGTCACGCTGCGCATGCAGCAATCGGCGGCTGCCGCGATGCGCGGCCAGCCCGCCTACCTGTCCTGGTGCCTGTTCGACCAGAAGCCCGGCAGCGGCCAGACCCACCTGGCCGGCCCGCCCGGCTGCGAGACCCGGGCCGCGCAGGCCCTGGTGCATGACCACCGGTTGACATTGGGCGGCCAGCAATGGCTGCTGCGCCTGACGGCCGGCCCCGGTGCGGTGCCGGATGCGGGCAATGCCAACGCCTGGCTGTTGTCCAGCGCCGGGCTGCTGTCGGCGGCGATGTTGGCGGCGCTGCTGCTCAGCGTGACCGGCCGCACCCGCCGCATCGAAGCCGCCGTGGCGGCCCGCACCCGCGACCTGCAGCACGAGGTGGCCGAGCGCCAGCGCACCGAGGCCGCGCTGCGCGAGAGCGAGCAGCATCTGCGCAACATCGTCGACCATGCACCGGTCGGCATGGCATTTGCCGACCTGCAGGGCCGGCTGCACCAGGCCAATCCGCAACTGCGCAAGATGCTGGGGCTGGGGGACCCGGCGCTGTCGGCGCAGACCCTGGGCGAGCTGGCGCACGAGGACGACCGCGGGGCCATCGCCCAAGACCTGCAGGCGCTGCGGCGCGGCGAGCTGCCTGACGCGCCGCGCCGCATCCGGCTGCGCCACCACGACGGCCAGACCCTGCAGGTGCACACCCACTGGAACCTGCTGCACGGCCTCAGCGCCCATCAGGACCGCCTGGTGCTGGTGATCGAGGACATCACCGAACAAGCCAAGCGCGAACAGGCCGAGCAGGGCCGCCAGCGCGCCGAGGCCGCCAACCAGGCCAAGAACGATTTCCTGTCGCACATGAGCCACGAGCTGCGCACGCCGCTCAACGCCATGCTGGGCTTTGCCCAACTGCTCGACCTCGACCGCCGGCCCCCGGCGGCCGACCACCAGAAGGCCTGGCTGGGCCAGATCCTCAAGGCCGGCTGGCATCTGCTGGAGATGATCAACGACACCCTCGACCTGTCGCGCATCGATGCCGGCGTGATGCGCCTGGACCACGGGCCGGTGGCGCTGACGCCGCTGCTGACGCATTGCCTGGCGATGGCCGGGCCGGCCGCCGCGCTGCGCCAGGTGCAGCTGTCGATGCAGCTCGACCCGCAGGCCAGCCATGCGCTGGGCGACGAGACCCGCATCAAGCAAGTCATCAGCAACCTGCTGTCGAACGCCATCAAATACAACTACCAGGGCGGCCTGGTCGAGTTGAGCAGCCGCCGGCTGGCCGGCCAGCGCCTGCAACTGCGGGTGCGCGACACCGGCCCGGGCTTGAGCCCGTCGCAGCAAGCCGAGCTGTTCCAGCCCTTCAACCGGCTCGGCCGCGAGGCCAGCAAGATCGAAGGCACCGGCATCGGCCTGGTGATCAGCCGCCGGCTGGCCGAGCTGATGGGTGGTGAGCTGCAGGTCGAAAGCCGCCCGGGCGAAGGCGCCACCTTCGTGCTGACCCTGGCCGAGGTCGAGGCCGAGGCCGACGCTGCGCCGCACGCCGCGACAACGCCCGGCCCGCTGATCGACGATGCCCAGCGCTACCACCAGCGCAAGGTGCACTACATCGAGGACAACGAGACCAATATCGAGATCATGCGCGGCATGCTGGCGCAGCGCCCGCAGGTGGTGCTGAGCGCATCGCTGCTGGGCCTGGACGGCCTGCTGGCGGTGCGCACCGAGCGGCCCGACCTGATCCTGCTGGACCTGCACCTGCCCGATGTCGATGGCCTGGAGCTGCTGCACCAACTGCAGCGCGACCCGCTGATCGGCCACATCCCGGTGGTGGTGGTGTCGGCCGACGCCACCCCGGCCCGCATGGTGCAGGTGCTGGCGGCGGGCGCCCGCCACTACCTGACCAAGCCGCTGGACCTGCAGCAGTTCCTGGCCGTGCTCGACAGCCTGCTCGATGCCATCGACTCGCGCTTTGGCTGATCCTTGGATCGCTGGATCGGCCAGCAGCGTGGCTGGCTGCGTGGCTGGTTGCGTGGCCGACATTTGGGCCCGATACAGCCGCCAATTCGACCCGCGTCAAGGCCGGCCGCTGACGACAATCGAGCCCCAGCCGTCGCCCTCGCCACGGCACCTTGGCGGCCTTGCCGCAGCCTGGCTTCCACCGGATTCGCCCCTTGCCACAAACGCCGCTGCCCAAGCGCTGGTTTGATCTCGCCGCCCTGCCCGCGCTGGTGCTGGTGCTCGGCCTGGCGGCCACCGTGGTGGCCAGCGCCTGGCTGCACCGCACCCTGCAGCAAGACGCGCAGGTGCGCTTTGAGCGCCAGGTCGAGCGCGTGGCCGACGACACCCTGCGCCAGTTCCGCCAGCCGCTGTACGGCCTGCGCGGCGCGGCCGGCATGTATGCGGCCAACCCCCAGATCGACCGCCGGATGTTCCAGGCCTATGTCGAGTCGCGCGACCTGCCGACCGAGTTCCCGGGCGTGCGCGGCCTGGGCTTCATTGAGCGGGTCTTGCCGGCCGGGCTCGAGCCCTTCATCGCCCGCCAGCGCCGGGACGGCGCGCCCGACTTCGCGCTGCGCCAGTTGGCCGACAAGCAGCACCCCGACCTGTTCATCACCAAGTTTCTCGAACCCGCCGCCCAGAACCATGGCGTGCTGGGCCTGGACGTGGGTTCGGAGGCCATCCGCCGCGAAGGCCTGGAGCGCGCGCTGCGCAGCGGCCAGCCGGCGCTGACCGCACCGGTCGTGCTGGTGCAGGACGACCAGCACAGGCTCGGCTTTTTGCTGTTCGTGCCGGTGTTCCGGCCTGGCGCCGACCCGGTGACATTGGCCCAGCGCAAGCAACTGCTGGTGGGCCTGCTGTATGCACCGATCGTGGCCACCGAGCTGCTGCAGGCGGTGGCGGCGACCAGCGCCGGCAGCGTGGATTTTGAGCTGGGCGACGACCGGCCGTCGGCTGCGGGCGCCGTCTTCTACCGGTCCAACCGCCAAGCCGAGCGCCCGGCCGGCGGCCCGCCTGCGCTGTTCAACGCCAGCCGCAGCCTGTCCTTGCCGGGCCGCAGCCTGGCCCTTCAGGTGCACAGCACGCCGCAGTTCGAGGCCGAGATCGACACCCACTCGCCCCGCGTGCTGGCCCTGCTGGGCGTGCTGGCCAGCCTGCTGCTGGCCGCGCTGCTGCGCCAGCAGGCGTCGGGCCGGCAGCGCGCCGAGGCCCTGGCGCAGCGCATGACCGCCGAGCTGACCCGGCTGGCGATGGTGGCCCAGCACACCACCAACGCAGTGATGATCGCCGACCCGCAGCAGCGCATCACCTGGGTCAATGCGGCCTTCACCCGCCTGTATGGCCACCCCCTGGCGCAGGCCGTGGGCCGCCTGCCGGGTGAGCTGCTGGGCAGCGGCAAGAGCGATGCCGGGGCCGTGCAGACCCTGCTGCAGGCCACCGCCCAGGGCCAGGGCTGCCGGGTGCAGCTCATCAACCGAACCGCCGACGGCCGCGAGATCTGGGTCGACACCGAAATCGCCCCGGCCCGCGATGCCCAGGGCCGGTTGATCGGCTTCATCGAGCTGACCCAGGACATCACCGAGCAGCGGCAAGCCGAACAGCAACTGGCCGCAGCGATGCGCGACAACGAGGCCCTGCTTGGCACCATCCGCACCCAGGCCATCGTCTCGGTGGCCGACGCCAGCGGCACCATCATCGACGTCAACGAGGCCTTCTGCAAAATCAGCGGCTTCACCCGCCACGAGCTGCTGGGCCGCAACCACCGCATCGTCAACTCCGGCGTGCAGAGCCCGGCCTTCTGGGTGGCGATGTGGTCCACCATCGCCGCCGGCAAGCCCTGGCGCGGCCAGATCTGCAACCGCGCCAAGGACGGCAGCCTGTACTGGGTGGACAGCATCATTGCGCCGTTTGTCGGCGCCGATGGCCGCATCGAGAAGTACGTCTCGGTGCGCTCCGACATCAGCGACAGCAAGCGCGCCACGCAGGAGCTGGCGGCCGAGCGCGAGCGCCTGGCCCGCATCCTCAACGGCACCCAGGCCGGCACCTGGGAGCATGACCTGCTGACCGGCGAGGACCGCATCAACGCCGCCTATGCCCAGATGCTGGGGCTGAGCCTGGACGAGTGCCTGGCCCGGCTGCGGCAGTCCTTCCCGGAGTTGCTGCACCCCGATGACCGGGCCGCCATGGGCCAGGCGCTGGGGGCCCACCTGGCCGGCCGCAGCAGCGACTACGAGGCCGAGTTCCGCATGCAGCACCGCGACGGCCACTGGGTCTGGGTGCAGGCCCGCGGCAAGGTGGCCGAGCTTGACGACGAGGGCCGGCCGCGCTCGATCTCGGGCATCCACTTGGACATCTCGGCACGCAAACAGGCCGAGGCCGAGCTGCAGCGCAACCACCAGGTGTTGGCCAGCGTGCTCGACAACCTGCCGGGCGGCCTGAGCGTGTTCGATGCCGACCTGCAACTGGTGGCGTCCAACCTGCAGTTCCGCCGTCTGCTCGACCTGCCCGACAGCCTGTTCGCCGGGCCGCTGACCCGCTTCGAGGACATCATCGGGTACAACGCCCGGCGCGGTGAATACGGCCCCGGCGACAGCCAGGCCCAGGTGCGGGCAATAGTCGAGCGGGCCCGCGCACCGGCGATGGTTCACCAGTTTGAGCGCACCCGGCCCAACGGCCTGCCGCTGGAGGTGCGCGGCGCGCCGATGCCGGGCGGCGGTTTTGTCACCACCTACACCGACATCTCCGAGCGCAAGCGCGCCGAGGCCGAGGTTGACCGCAGCGCGCGGCTGATGCGCGGCGCCATCGACGCCATCGACGAGGCCTTTGTGCTCTACGACCCGCAGGACAGGCTGCTGTACTGCAACGACAAGTACCGCATGATGTACCCGGCCGTCAGCCCGATGATGGTGGCCGGCGTCAGCTTCGAGCAGGTGCTGCGGGCGCTGGCCTACAGCGGTGGGATCGCGGCGGCGGGCTGCGAGGAAGCCTTCGTGGTCGACCGCCTGGCCAGCCACCGCGCCGCCACCGGCACCCGGGTGCAGAAACTGCAGGACGGCCGCAGCCTGCGGGTGATCGAGCGCCGCATGGCCGACGGCCACACGGTGGGCTTCCGGGTCGATATCACCGAGATGGTGAGGGCCACCGAGGCGGCCCAAGCGGCGTCGCAGGCCAAGAGCCGGTTCCTGGCCAATATGAGCCACGAGATCCGCACGCCGATGAACGCCATCCTGGGCATGCTGGCGCTGTTGCGGCGCACGCCGATGTCGGCGCGCCAGGCCGACTACGCCGGCAAGACCGAGGTCGCCGCGCGCTCGCTGCTGGGCCTGCTCAACGACATCCTCGATTTCTCCAAGGTCGAGGCCGGCAAGTTGACGCTGGAGGCCCAGCCCTTCCGCCTGGACAACTTGCTGCGCGACTTGTCGGCGATCCTGTCGGCCACTGTGGGCGACAAGCCGCTGGACCTGCTGTTCGACATCGACCCGGCGCTGCCCAGCGCCCTGGTCGGCGACGCGCTGCGGTTGCAGCAGGTGCTGATCAACCTGGCCGGCAACGCCGTCAAGTTCACCCAGGCCGGCGAGGTGGTGGTCTCGGCCCGGCTGGTGGGCCGCCAGCCGGGCAGCGTCAGCGTGACGCTGGCGGTGCGCGACACCGGCATCGGCATCGCCGCTGCGGACCAGGCCCGCATCTTCAGCGGCTTCACCCAGGCCGAGGCCTCCACCACCCGGCGCTTCGGCGGCACCGGGCTGGGGGTGGCGATCAGCCAGCGCCTGGTGGCGCTGATGGGCGGTGAGCTGGCGCTCGACAGCCAACCGGGCGTGGGCAGCTGCTTCCACTTCACGCTCACGCTGGCGCTGCAAGACGAGGCGGTCGATCCTGGCCCCGCCACCGGGCTGCCGGCCGACCGGTCCCCTGGCCCGACCCAGCCGCCAGCGCCAACCCGGGTGCTGGTGATCGACGACAACCCGACCGCCCGCGCGATCCTGCAGCGCATGGGCCCGGCGCTGGGCTGGACCATCGACCTGGCCGACAGCGGCCAAGCCGGCCTGGCCCTGCTGGCCGCTGCGCCGCAGCCGCCCTACCAGGCGGTGTTTGTCGACTGGCAGATGCCGGGGCTGGACGGCTGGTCCACCAGCCAGCGCATCCAGGGCCTGGGCCTGGCCAGCCCGCCGCCGGTGCTGGTGATGATCTCGGCCCACGAGCGCGAGCGCCTGGCCCAGCGCAGCGCGCTGGAGCTGCAGTCGATCGCCGGCTACCTGGTCAAGCCGCTCACCGCGTCGATGTTGTTCGACGCCCTGGTGGACGCCCGCCGCCACCAACAACTGCCGCACCCGTCGATGCCGACCGCCGGCCCGCTGGCGGCCCGCCGGCTGCCTGGGCTGCGGGTGCTGGTGGCCGAGGACAACCCCAACAACCAGCAGGTGGTGCGCGAGCTATTGGAGGACGAGGGCGCGCGGGTGCAGATCGCCGCGCAGGGCCTGGCCGCCGTGCAGGCGCTGCAGGCCCAGCCCGAGGGTTTCGACCTGGTGTTGATGGACCTGCAGATGCCGGTGATGGACGGCTTCAGCGCCGCCGCCCAGATCCGCCAGGGCCTGGGCCTGTTGCGGCTGCCGATCATCGCGATGACCGCCAACGCGCTGGCCAGCGACCGCGAGGCCTGCCTGGCCGCCGGCATGAACGACCATGTCGGCAAGCCCTTCGACCTGGACCACCTGGTGCAGGTGCTGCGCCAACATGCCGGCCTGCCGGCGCTGGCCGATATCGCGGCCCCTGGCCTGCCTGCGCTGGCGGCGGCTCTGCCGGGCGCGGCGCTGGCGGCGGTTGACCTGCACGGCGCACTGGCCCGCCTGGGCGGCAAGCCCGAGCTCTACCAGCGCATGCTGCGCAGCTTCGTCGAAGACCTGGACCGCCTGCCGGCCGAGTTGCGCGAGCACATCGACCAGGGCGACCAGGCCGCCGCGATGCGCCTGCTGCACACCGTCAAAGGCGTGGCCGGCACCCTGGGCGCGGCGCGCCTGGCCGACGCCGCCGCCGCCGGTGAACTGGCGCTGGGCAGCAGCCACAGCCCGGCCGAGGCGCGTGCCGCCGTGGCCCAGGTCAGCGCCCGGCTGGAGGCCGCCTGCCCGGCGCTGCAGGCCCTGCTGGCCGAACTGGGCCCGGCACCGGGCACGCCCCAGCCCGGCCCGCAGGCGCTGGCGGAAGCGGAGGCCCCGGCCGCGCTGCGCCAGGCCCTGCAACAATTGGCCCGGCTGCTGCAGGAGTCCGACATGGCCGCCGTGGACGCGCTGGCCCGGCTGCAGCAACGCTTCGGCCCGGCGCTGGGCGAGGGCAGCATCGCGCTGGACGCGGCGGTGACACGGCTGGCCTTTGAGCCCGCCCTGCAACATTGCCAGACCCTGATCGACGCCTGCCCGCCCCTCTGACCGCTGCCATGACCACTGCCCCCCCAGCCCTGCCGCCAGCCTCGCCCAACATCCCGGCCGGCGCAGCCCGGCGGCCGCGTCTGCTGGTGGTGGACGACCAGCCGGTCAACATCCAGGCCATCTACCAGGCCTTTGCCGACGACCACCAGGTGCTGATGGCCACCAACGGCGAGCAGGCGCTGGCGCTGTGCCTGAGCAAGCAGCCCGACCTGGTGCTGCTGGACGTGGTGATGCCCGGAATGGACGGCCATGAGGTCTGCCGCCGCCTCAAGGCCGACCCCGCCACCGCCGCCATCCCGGTGATCTTTGTCACCGCCCAGAACGACGAGGCCGCCGAGGCCCTGGGCCTGGACCTGGGCGCGGTCGATTTCATCGCCAAACCGGTCAACCCGCGCATCATGCGGGCCCGCGTGCGCACCCACCTCACGCTCAAGGCCCAGGCCGACCTGCTGCGCGAATGGGTCTACATCGACGGCCTGACCGGGGTGCACAACCGCCGCCATTTCGACGAGGCCCTGGCCGCTGAGTGGGCCCGCGCGGTGCGCGCCGGCAGCTCGCTGAGCGTGCTGCTGCTGGACGTGGATTTCTTCAAGCGCTTCAACGACCGCTACGGCCACCAGGCCGGTGACGACTGCCTGCGCCGCATCGCCGGCGCGCTGGCCGCCGCCCTCAAGCGCCCCGGTGACCTGGTGGCCCGCTACGGTGGCGAGGAGTTCGCCTGCCTGCTGCCCGACACCACCCTGGCCGGCGCCTTGCAGTTGGCCCGCCAGATGGCCCAGCGGGTGCACGGGCTGGCCATCGCCCATGCCGACTCCGGCGTGGCTGCGGTGGTGACGATGAGCGTGGGGGTGTGCACCCAACCCGCCAACGGCGTTGCCAGCGCCGCCGCGCTGCTGCGCGAGGCCGATGCCCAGCTCTATATCGCCAAGTCACGTGGCCGCCACCAGGCCTGTGGGGCCGAGCTCGACCTGCCCTGAACCCGGGCTGGCGCCGCGCCGCGCCGGCCGCAAATCGCGCCCGCTTGGGGCTTTTGGCACTCTCCGGCCGAGAGTGCTAATATTCTCGGAACCAAGCTTCGCGAGGCCCGTCTCACCCCACCATGAACCTTGCCACTGCCACTGCCACCACCGCGCTGTCCGTGCGTGATCCCTGGGCGCTGGTGCCCTCGCTGGGCAACCTGGACGCCTACATCACGGCCGTGAACCGGCTGCCGATGCTGACGCCGGACGATGAATCCCAGTTCGCCCGCCGCCTGCGCGACCAGGCCGACGTGGCCTCGGCCGGCCGGCTGGTGTTGTCGCATCTGCGGCTGGTGGTGTCGGTGGCGCGCCAGTACCTGGGCTATGGCCTGCCCCACGGTGACCTGATCCAGGAGGGCAATGTCGGCCTGATGAAGGCCGTCAAGCGCTTCGATCCCGACCAGGGCGTGCGCCTGGTGAGCTATGCGCTGCACTGGATCAAGGCCGAAATCCACGAGTACATCCTGCGCAACTGGCGGATGGTCAAGCTGGCCACCACCAAGGCCCAGCGCAAGCTGTTCTTCAACCTGCGCTCGATGAAGCAGCGCCTCAAGAGCGACGCCAGCGATGCCACCGCCCGCCGCAGCACGCTGTCGCCGGCCGAGATCGAGCAGATGGCGGCCACCCTCAATGTCAAAACCTCCGACGTGATCGAGATGGAGACCCGCTTGTCCGGCGGCGACGTGGCACTCGAGCCGCAAGCCGACGACGGCGAGGAGTCGTTCGCGCCCATCGCCTACCTGGCCGACGAGACCAACGAGCCCACCCGGGTGCTGGAGGCCCGCCGCCGCGACGCTTTGGCGGGCGAGGGCCTGGTGCAGGCGCTGGCGGTGCTGGACGCCCGCAGCCGCCGCATCGTCGAGGAGCGCTGGCTCAAGGTCAACGACGACAACTCGGGCGGCATGACGCTGCACGACCTGGCCAGCGAATACGGCGTCAGCGCCGAGCGCATCCGCCAGATCGAGGTGGCGGCGATGAAGAAGATGCGCAAGGCGCTGGAAACCACGGCCTGAGGCTCAGGGTTTCTCGGCCAGCAAGCGCTTCAAGTCGTCAGTCAGCGCCTGCGCGCCGCTGCCGTAGCGGGTGAACAGCCGCACCCGGCCCTGGGCATCGAAGACATACGAGCCCGCCGTGTGGTCCACCGTGTAGCTGGTGGCGGTCTTGCCCGGCACCTTGGCGTAGAACACCTTGAACTCCTTGGCGGCGGCGCGGGTCTCGTCGTCGCTGCCGCGCAGGCCCAGCATGTCGGGCCCGAAGTTCTCGACATAGGCCTTGAGCAGCGCGGCGGTGTCGCGCTCGGGGTCGACGCTGACGAAGATGCCCTGCACCCGGGCGCCAGCGCTGCCGAGAGCGCGCTTGACCTCGGACAGCTCGGCCATCGTGGTGGGGCAGACATCGGGGCATTGGGTGTAGCCGAAGAACACCACCACCACTTTGCCTTTGAACTCGGCCAGGCTGCGGCTTTGGCCGGTCGAATCCTGTAGCGTCAGCCTGCGGGCGTATTCGGCGCCGGTGATGTCGATGCCCTTGAACGAGGGCTTGTCCGCACCCGGCAGCCCGCCATCGCAGGCGGCCAGCAGCGCGGCGCCGGCCAGGCCCAGGGCCAACGCCCATCGGCGGCTGTGCCGCAGTGCAGCTTGCGGGCCTTTTGTGATCATGACGGGCTCCAGGCCAGCAGGTAATGGTCGACCAGCAGGGCTGCAAACAGCAGCGACAAATACAGGATGGAGTAGCGGAAGGTCTTGCGCGCCAGCGCATCGCTGTAGTGGCGCCAAAGCCGCCAGCCATAGGCGATGAAGCCCAGGCCCAGCAGCAACGCGCTGGCCAGGTAGAGCCAGCCGCTCATGCCGATGATGAAGGGCAGCAGCGTGCCCGCCAACAGCACCAGGGTGTAGAGCAGCACATTGAGCCGGGTGAAATCCGAGCCGTGGGTGACCGGCAGCATCGGCAGGCCGGCGCGCCGGTAGTCCTCCACCCGGTACAGCGCCAGCGCCCAGAAGTGCGGCGGCGTCCACAGAAAGATGATCAGGCACATCACCAGCGCCTCGGGGCCCACATCGTTGCGCATCGCCGCCCAGCCCAGCACCGGCGGCATCGCCCCCGACGCCCCACCGATCACGATGTTCTGCGGCGTCAGCGGCTTGAGCACCACGGTGTAG
>JANLZT010000400.1:0-5359 GCA_031366465.1 Betaproteobacteria bacterium
GCCAGCGCGATGCCGGGCACCAGGTCGGCCACCCGCCAGCCGCCATCGGCGCCGCTGGTGGTGGTGGCAATCACCTGGCCGCTGGCCGGATCGACGATCTCGACGATCCAGCCCGCCAGGCGCTTGTCCCCGGCGTCCAGCAGCCGCGGGCTGCTGCCGATGTCTGACCAGACCAGGCCCGAGATCGCCGCCGCCAGTTGCACCGGCGCCGGGTCGCGGCAGGCCTTGAAGCTCAAGCCCGCGTCGCACTGCGGCAGGCCGGCCGGGTTGCCACCCAACAACGCCCGCTCGGCATCAGTCGGGCGGCGGGCGTCGATCTGGCCGCCGCCGTCCACCAACACCGCATTGCTGACCGGTGAGGCCGCCAGCGCCGCCGCGCCGATGTTGACGTTGACCGTCAAGGCCGACGCGCCGGGCTCGCCCGCCGCGATGGGCGTGCTGCTGCTGCAATCAAAACGGCTGTCGCCCACCGCGCCGCTGCACTGCCAGCCGGCGCCGCTGGGCACTGCGGCCAGGCTCAGTCCAGGCGGCAGGCGGTCGCTGACGGTGTAGACGCCGCTGGTGGGCAGATCACCGGCATTGCGCACCGTGATGGTGTAGCGGGCGCCGTGGTTGACGGTCAGCGTGGCCGGGCTGTGGGACTTGCTGACCCGCAGGTCGGGCGATTGCGCGATCTCGCCAAAGTTGTTGGCGGTCGATTGCGCGCCCGCCGCCAGGCTGATGGCGCTGATCGCCGACGGCAGGCTGGCCGGCGCCGTGGCCGTGCCGCCCTGCGTGCCGGGGCTGGTGATGCCGTTGACGGTGCCGGCCGGCTGCAGCGGCTCGGTCAGCGCATAGCTGCCGGGGCGCAGATTGCCAAAGCTGTAGCTGCCATCGGCGGCAGTGGTGGTGCTGCGCTGTACCGCCGCGCCCAGATCGTCGGTACCGGCCAGGGTGATGGTCACGCCGGGCAAGCCGGCCTCAGCAGCATCGATGCGGCCGTTGTTGTTGTTGTCGGCGTAGACCCGGCCGGCCAGGCTGGCGGGGGTGATCTCGCCAAAGTTGTGGCCGGCCGAGGTCTCGGACAGGCCCAGGCTGATGGCCGTGATGGCGCTGGGCGTGCTGGCCGGCGGCGTGGCCAGCGCGCCGGGCTTGCCGGCCACGCTGCGGCCGTTCAAGGTGCCGGCCGGCTGGCTGGGCTCGCGCAGCGCGTAGTTGCCGGGGGCCAGGGCCTCGAAGCGGTAGTTGCCGCTGGCATCGGTGGTGGTGCTGCGGGCCACCGCATTGCCGGCGATGTCGGTGCCGGCAAGCTCGATCAGCACGCCGGCAATGCCGGCTTCCGTCGCGTCGATCAGGCCGTCGTTGTTGCCATCCAGCCAGACCCGGCCGGCGATCACCGAGTTGCTGGCGATCTCGCCAAAGTGGTTGCCGGCCGACCCCGCCACCGGCAGGTTGCTGATGGTGATGGCATTGGCCGCGCTGCTGCTGGCATTGGCGCCGGGGTTCTCGGCGCCATTGAGGTAGCCGGCCGGCTGGGTCTGGCAGACGGTGTAGGTCAGGCCGGCGGCGGCGCCGCTGAAGCTGTAATTGCCGCTGGCGTCGGTGACGGTCGAGCCCACCAGCGTGCCGCTGCAGTTGGCGCCCAGCACCAGGCTCAGGGTGACGCCGGGGATGCGACCGTCGGTGGGGCTGGGGTCGAGGCTGCCGTTGCGGTTGAAGTCGATGTAGACGGTGCCGCTGATCGGCGCCTGGCCCAGCTCACCAAACAGATAGCCGCTGGCTTGTGTGCCGGCAGTCAGCGCAATACCGCTGATCTGGTCGTTGACAGCCGCATTGCCGCCGGCCGTGCCCACGGTTTCTCGGCCATCGGCAAAGCTGCCCGAGGAGCCCGGGATCGCCCCTTCTGTGACCGTGTAGCCGGCGCCATTGGGCGGCAGCAGGCCGTCAAAGCGCCAGTTGCCGCTGGCGTCCGAGGTGGTGGCCAGGCTCACCGGGTTGCCGAACAGGTCGGTGCCGGCCAGCGTGATGGGCACATTGGCGATGCCCACCTCGCCGGGGTCTTTCAGGCCGTTGTTGGCCAGCGCGGCATTGCCGGTGCCGTTGTCCTGGTAGACGCTGCCGGCCAGTGAGGCCAGGGTCTCGCCAAAGTTGTTGTTGGTTGACCCGCCGGTGGGCAGGCCGCTGATGGCGAGGCTGTTGCCGGCCGGGCTGCCATTGCCGTAGCCGGCCGGCTGGGTCTCGCAGACCAGGTAGTCGCGGCCGGCCACCACGTTGTTGAAACGGTAGCCGCCGTCGGCGCCGCTGGCTACCGTCTGCAGCGTGGTGCCGGAGGCGCAATCGGCGCCCTGCACCAAGCGCAGCGTCACCCCGAGGATGCGCCCGGCATCGCTGGCATCGAGGGCGCCGTTGCGGTTGGCGTCGATGTAGACCAGGCCGCTGATGCTGGTGAGCTGCAGTTCGCCAAAGTTGAATTGGGTGCCGTCGGTGCCGGCCCCCAAGTCGATGTTGGCGATGCGGTCGGTGCCGGCAGCGGGCGTGTCGGGCTGGGCGCTGCAAGCGGGGGCGCAGGCCAGGCCGCCGACCAGGCCCGGGTTGACCGGGCCATTCAGCAAATTGGCCGGGCTGGCCGGCAGCGGCTGCTCCAGCGTGTAGCGGCGCAGCGGGTCGAGGTTGGCAAACAGGTAGTTGCCACTGGCGTCGGTGGCGGTGGTGGCCAGCACGGCGCCGGTGGCGGCATCCAGCAGGCGCACGGTGGCGGCGGGGATGGGCGCATCGCTTGCAGCGTCGCGCTGGCCATTGGCATTGGCATCGACATAGACCTGGCCGCCCAGCGACACCAGCCTCAGCTCAGGGAAGTTGTAGGCGCTGGCCGCTGTCGCCGCGCCCAGCACCACCCCGGCATGGCTGGAGTTGCCATTGCCGCCACCCGCGCTGTAGCTGCCGCCGGCCGACGGTGCGCCCGCTCCGCTGCTGGGCGGCGGCGCCGGGCCGTTGACAAAACCGGCCGGCTGGGTCTCGGTCACGGTGTAGCCGCTGGCGTCCGACGGCGGCAGCGTCGGGAAGCTGTAGTTGCCGTTGGGGTCGCTGGTGGCCAGCAGATCAATCAGATTGCCGAAGGCATCGGTGCCCGTCAGGCGCAGCAGCACCCCGGCGATGCGCGGCTCGGCGCCCACCGCCTGGGGCGTGCCGGCATTGGCACCGTTGCGGTCACGGTCCTCAAAGACCGTGCCCGACAGCGACGCGCGCGTCACCGCCACCGGGCTGCTGCCGGTGTTGTTGCCGCCGGGGGTGTCGATGCCGCCGGTCTTGGCCGGGTCGGTGTCTACCGTGGCGCTGTTGGTGGCGCTGCCACCGCTGGGGAAACTGGTGAAGCGCACCGGCACCGTGATGACGGCCAGGCCGCCGGCATTGAGCTGGCCCAGGCCGCAACTGATCACGCTGCCGGCCACGCTGCAGGCACCGCCGCCCGGCAGCGCCGGCAGCGTGCGGGTGAAGGTGACCGGCCCGGTGAGTGCGGCGCCGGCCGGCAGGGTGTCGGTCAGGTCAGTCTGCAGCGACGCGCCGGGGCCGTTGTTGACCACCTTCACCGTCCAGATGAAGGGCTGGTTGAGCGCCACGCTGGCCGCGCTGCTGGCCTTGCTGACGCGCAGGTCGATGATCTGGCGGGTGGTGGTGGCCTCGCTCTCGCTGTTGTTGGCCAGGTCGGTGTCGGGCTCGTTGGCGCTGGTGGTGGCCAGGTTGTTGTAGACATCGCCGCTGGCCACCGGCTGGTCCACCGCTTCGAAGCGCAAAAAGATGGTCTTGCTCTGGCCGCTGGCCAGCTCACCGCGGCCCGGCCCGCTGCTGGCATTGCCGGCCGGCAGCAGGCAGCTGAAGGTGGGCAAGGCCACGCCAGCGGCCGAGCTGACATGGTCCACCGTGCACAGTGACGGCGCATTGCAGACCGCGCTGCCGGCGCTGGCGGTGTCGCAGACAAAGCGCACCACCTTGCCGGCCGGCGGGGTCATGGTCTCGGTGATCCGCACGCCGGTGCCGTAGGACGGCCCGGTGTTGCTCACCGCCACCCGGTAGTCCAAAAAGGTGGCGCCGGGCAAATAGCCCACCGGATCGACCACATCGGTCTTGTTGACCAGCAGGTTCAGCGCCGCCGCGTTGACGGTCAGCGTGGCGGCCTGGCGGTTGTTGCCGTTGTCGCCGCCGCCCGGGCTTTCGGCGCTGGTGGTGCTGATGTGGGCGCTGTTGCTGATGCTGCGCAGCGGGTTGCCTGGCATGAAATTGGGGCGCACCACCAGCGTCACGCTCTGGGTCTCGCCATTGGCCAGCGTGCCGATGCTGCAGTTGAAGGTGGCCGCAGCCGGCGTGATCTGGCTGCCTGCGCTCAGGCTGCAGGCCGACCCGGCCTTGGACGAAACCACCGACACCACCGTCAGACCGGTATCGCCCGCGCCAAAGCTGAAGGCATCGTCCACCGCCACGCCCAGCGCAGCCGACGGCCCGTTGTTGCGGAAGGACAGCACATAGCTGGCGTTCTCACCGGCCCGCACCGCACCCGGCGTGATCTGCTTGCCGGTCATCTGCACATCGGCCATCGGCTCGATCACCAGCGTGTCGCTGGCGCTGTTGTTGGCCGGGTTGGGGTCGCCCTCGACGCGGTTGGTCACCGTGGCGGTGTTGACAAAGCTGCCGTCCTGCAAGGGCCGGTTGACGACCACGTCCACGCTCACCGTCTGGCCCGGCGCCAGCGCGCCGCCCGACTGGCTGCAGGTCACCACCCCAGCAGCGCTGCTGCTGCAGGCAAAGCTGGCGCTGCCGGCCGACACCACCGGGTTGAACGCGCCAAAGCTGCTGCGGCCGACGATCCAGCCCGGCACCGCGTCGCTGAAGCTCACCCCGGTGGCAGCGTCGCTGCCCGGGCTGAGATTGCTGACCACCAGCCGGTAGGTGACAGCGGCCTCGCTGACGCTGAGGAGCTTGTCGCCACCGGTGGGCGTGAGGGTGGTCTTGGCAATCGCCAGGTCAGGCCGGACGGTGGTCGAGCTGGCGGCGACGCTGGCGCAGTCATTGCCCGGGTTGGGGTCGCCCTCGGCCGGCGGCCGGGCAATGCCGCCACCGCCTCCACCACCGACCAGCGCGGGCAGCGAGCTGCCGGTGCAGGCCTCGTTGCTGGCCGCGCCCGCCACCGTGGCGGTGGTGGTGATCAGCAGCGTGGGCAGCGACGCGCCCACCGCCAGGCCGGCTGGATTGGAATGGTCACAGACCACGCTGCCGGCCGCCGGCACACAGACCCAGCCGCTGCCGCTGGCCGAAACAAAACTCTCACCCGACAGCGCATCGACCACCCGCAGCGGGCCGGTGGCCAGCCGTGGGCCGCTGTTGGTGA
>JANLZT010000484.1:0-4641 GCA_031366465.1 Betaproteobacteria bacterium
CGGTTGCCGCCGCGTGCTGACCGTTACCCAGATGCGGTTCTGGGCATCGCGCAACACGAAGTTGGTGGGTGGCAAGGGCCGGCCCTGCACCGCCAACAGCCAAGGCTGCACCTGGCCGTCCCGGGCCAGCCGGTAGACGCCGCCCTGCTCAAGGCCCAAATGGGCCAGCAGGAAACTGCCGTCCGCCAGCAGCGCGATGCCATTGGGCCGCAGCTCTCCGCCATCGGGCAGCCGGCCGGCATAAAGCCGGGTTGCGCCGCCCGGCGTCTGATGGGCCACGCCGCCGCGCCAGTCCGCGCTGAACAGATCACCCGCTTCGGTGGCCAGCACACATTCAGGCCTAACCAGGCCCTGGCCGACAAAGCCCAGGGTGGCCAGCGGCAGCGGCAACAACGGGGCCTGGCATGGCGCGGCAGGCTGCGGACAGGTTGACCGTGCGGCTGGAAATTCTTTCGACGCGTTCATTAACGTATACGTTAGTTGATGCGTTGAAAGAGGCCTTTTCGGGCGAACCCGAGGGCGTCTGAAACCTGTGCTAAATCAAACCCGCACGAACCGCAGCACCATCTCCACGATGCTGTCGCGCCGGGCCGCAATCACGGCGGGGGCGTCGGGGTCGCGCTTGAAGATCAGCGAGAAGGTGTGCTTGTTGGCCACGTTGAACACCGCCAGGGCGCTGATGGACATGTGCAGGTCCAGCGGGTCCAGCCCCGTGCGGAACACGCCTGCCGCACAGCCGCGCTGGTAGATCTTGGCAATGGCGTCGATGGCCGGCACGTTCAGGCCCTGGATGGCCTTGCTCTGGGCCAGAAACTCACCGCGGTGAATGTTCTCGGTCATCACCAGGCGGGTGAAGTCGGGGTGGGCCAGCTGGTAATCCACGGTGGCGCCCACCAGCTCGCGCAGGGCGGGCTCGGGCGGCAGGTCGTCCAGGTGCAGTTGCGATTCGATGTTGCGGATGCGCTGGTAGGCGTCCTCCAGCACCGCGATGTAGAGCCCCTCCTTGCTGCCGAAGTAGTAGTAAATCATCCGCTTGCTGGTGCGCGTGGCGGCGGCGATCTCGTCGATGCGGGCGCCCGCCAGGCCCTTGTCGGCAAACTCGCGGGTGGCCACGTTGACGATGTCGGCCATGGTGCGGGCCGGGTCGTTGGTGCGTGGCGGCGGTGTGTCAGCCGCCACAGGGCCCGCCGCCGCAGCTTCGGCCACCGACCGCTTGCGTGGCCGCCCCGGGCCGCGCATGGGCGCCGGCTCGATCGGATTTTGTACTGGTTCGTTCATTTGGCAACGAGCTTATCAGGCCGGCCGACGGCCCGGGCCTGGCGCCACCGGTTCGGCAGGGCAGCCGTCAGCAGGCGAGGTTGGCGCTGATGCGCTCCAGCAGCATCTCGGTGGACCCGTCGACGAAGCCCGCCACCCGGGCGCCGATCAGGTGCCGCGCGAAGGGGTGCTGCTCGCGCAGTCCCTCGGCGCCCATGGCCTGCAGCAAGGCCGGCAGCTGGCGGTCGGCCAGGCGGCAGGCCAGCAGCTTGGCCTGGGCGGCGATGAGCTGGGCATCCTGGCCGGCGTCGATTTGGCTCGCCGCCTGGGCCACCATCAGCCGGCAGGCCTCCAGCTCGCTGGCCGCTTCGGCCCGGCGCCAGCGCCAGCCCTGGTGGTCGGCCAGCGGCTGGCCGAAGCTGTTGCGCTGCCGGCCATGGGCCTGGGCCACGCGCAAGGCCTCGGCCACCATGCCGCAATACATGGCGGCGATGTAGGTGCGCGCACCGTTGATCGACACCAGCGCGGCCTTGAAGGCCTGGCCCGGCGGATGCAGCATCTCGGCCGCGTCGGCCCTGTAGCCTTCGAGCCGGAAGCCGCCGGTGCCGATGCTGTGCTGGCCGCCCAGCGCAAACGCGGGCTGGCGGATGAAGCCGGCGCGCTGGCCATCCACCAGGAAGCAGGCGATACCACGGCCGCCGCTGCCCGGCTCGGTCTGGGCATACAGCACCACCACGTCAGCCTCGGCGGCATTGGTGATCCAGGCCTAGGCGCTGCTGAGCTGCCAGCCGCCGTCGCGCCGGTCGGCCCGGGTGGTGATGGCCGCAAAGTCAGACCCGGCGTCGGGCTCGTACAGCGCCGTGCAGCCCAGGCGGCGCGCCGCGATCAACTCAGGCAGGTAGCGCGCGGCCAGCGCCGGCGCGGCGTCGCGAGCGAGCTTGGCGGCCACGTTGTGGGTGTTCAGCCACGACATGGTGAAGCCGAAATCGGCGCCGGCCAACACCTCGGCCAGCGCTGCCTTGCAGGCAAAGGACGCCCCAAGCCCGCCGGCGGCCACCGGCACCTGCAGGCGCGTCAAGCCGAGTGCCACCGCCGCCTGCAGTGCCTCGTGGCCGATGCGCCGCTCGCGCTCCCATTGCGCCGCCTGCGGGCCCACCTGCTCGCGCGCCAGGCCGGCGCAAGGGCCCACCAGCGCGGCCTCGGCCGGGCTCAGGCCGTAGAGGGCTGCGGCGTCGGCAGCCGGGTCGGTGCCGGGCATGCTCAGACGCGCTCAAGCACCAGCGCAATGCCCTGGCCCACGCCGATGCACATGGTGCACAGCGCATTGCGGCCGCCGCCGCGCTGCAGCTGGTTGACGGCGGTGGTGGCCAGGTGCGCGCCACTGGCGCCCAGCGGATGGCCAAGCGCGATGGCGCCGCCCCAGGCGTTGACACGCGCATCGTCGTCGGCCAGGCCCAAGTCTCACAGCGCCGCCAGGCCCTGGGCGGCAAAAGCCTCGTTGAGCTCGATCACGTCCATCTGCGCCAGGCTCAGGCCGGTGAGTTCCAGCACCTTGCGGGTGGCCGGCGCCGGGCCGAAGCCCATGATGCGCGGCGCCACGCCGGCAGTGGCCATGCCCAGCACCCGGGCCCGCGGCTTAAGGCCGTGGCGGGCGGCGGCGGTCTCTCTGGCCAGTAGCAGGGCGCAGCTGCCGTCATTGACACCGCTGGCATTGCCCGCGGTCACCGTGCCGTCGGGCCGCACCTCGCCCTTCAGCTTGGCCAGCGCCTCCAGGCTGGTCTCTCGCGGGTGCTCGTCCTTGCTGACGATGACCGGGTCCCCCTTTCTTCTGGGCAATGATCACCGGCGTGATCTCGGCATCGAAGCAACCCGCTTTCTGCGCCGCCACCGCCTTGAGTTGCGAGGCCAGCGCCATGCGGTCTTGCGCCTCGCGATCGATCTTGAAATCGGTGGCCACGTTCTCGGCCGTCTCGGGCATCGAATCGACGCCGTAGCGCTCCTTCATCAGCTTGTTGACGAAACGCCAGCCGATGGTGGTGTCGTAGATCGCGGCGCTGCGCGAAAACGCCGACTCGGCCTTCGGCATCACGAAGGGCGCGCGGCTCATGCTCTCCACGCCGCCGGCCATCATCAGCTGGGCTTCGCCCGGCTTGATGGCACGCGCGGCCGTGCCCACCGCGTCCAGGTCCGAGCCGCACAGGCGGTTGTTGGTGCCGCCCGGCACGCCCACCGGCAGGCCGGCCAGCAAGGCGGCCATGCGTGCCACGTTGCGGTTGTCCTCGCCGGCCCAGCTGCCCGGCCGACGCCCCGACCCGCCATGTCTCAGCGCCCTGAAGTCCCTGCCCGTCCCAGCCACCTGCCGGTCGGGCCACTGGCCACTGCGGCGCTGGCGGCAGCACTGCTGGCCGGCTGCCAGACCGTGCCGGTGCCCCCCACGTCACCCGAGCGGGTGGGCGAGTTCCGCCCCGGTTCGGGCTACCTGAAGTGCTTTCTCGAGCGCCAGCAGCTGTCCGACAGCCTGGCCTTGTTGCCCCTGCCCGCCGCCGAGGGATCGGCCGAACGGGCCGCCGACCTGGCCATCCACCGCGCCACCCGGGCGCTGCGCGACAGCCCACGCTGGGCGCTGGCCGTCACCGACAACAACCTGAAGTTTCCGAAGGCCGGCGAGACCTTTGCCTGCGCGCTGGGCCTGCCGATCAGCGCCGAAGCCGCCCCGCACCTGACGATGCTGCTGCGCCGCAGCCTGCTGGACGCGCGCCTGGCCGCCTACGGTGCCAAGGACCACTACAAGCGTCAGCGGCCCTTCGCGGCGCGCCAGGAGACCACCTGCCCGCCCCAGGAGGAAGCCATGCTGCGCAACGACGGCTCTTACCCGTCGGGCCACTCGGCAGTAGGCTGGGCCTGGGCCCTGGTCCTGGCCGAGCTGGCGCCCGACCGGGCCGTTGCCCTGCTGCAGCGCGGCAGTGATTGCTCTTGGAAGAGGCAACTACCTGTTCATGGGGTCGGACGCCGGCGGCGAGCGAGCGGCGGCGATCTACAGTCTGGTCGAGACGGCCAAGCTCAACGGGTTGGACCCCGAAGGCTACCTGCGCGATGTGTTGGGCCGCATCGCTGACTTTTCCCTCAACCGCATCGACGAGTTGCTGCCGTGGAACATCGGGCGGCACGACGACGAGCAACGACAGACTGCCCGCGCCATGGCCGCCTGAGGACGGCGCCGGGCGCCGGCACCTAAAAAGGACCCTGCGTGAACTCGCAAGCCATCGACCCGAGGATGATCGAAGCCCTGGAGGGCGCCAGCAGCCTGCAGCTCTACCAGCTCAAGGCGATCATCGAAGGCATGCTGGTCGATCCGCGGCGCGGTCTGGCCGCACGAGCAAACCT
>JANLZT010000552.1:0-4882 GCA_031366465.1 Betaproteobacteria bacterium
TGGGTTTCCAGGTCGAGCTTGCGGCGGATGTTCTGGCGGTGCGATTCCACCGTGCGCACGCTCAGGTCGAGCACGCGGGCGATCTGCTTGCTGCTCTGGCCCTGGGCCAGGCAAGCCAGGATGTCGAACTCGCGGGTCGACAGCTGGTTGCGCGGCGCCGGGGCGCGGAACATCGCCTGGGCGATGGCCGCACTCAGGTAGGTGCTGCCGGCGGCCACCGTGCGCAGCGCGCCCAGGATGGCCGAGGCCGGCTCGTCCTTGAGCACATAGCCGCGGGCGCCTGCCTGCAGGGCGCGCTGGGCATATTCCACGCTCTCGTACATGCTCAGCATCAGCACCCGCAACTGCGGCGCGCGCTGCAACATCAAGGCAGCCAGCTCGATGCCATTGACATCCTTCATGCCGATGTCCATCAGCACCAGGGTGGGGGCCTGGCGGTCCAGCGCGGCCAGGGCTTCGGCGGCATTGCTGGCCTCACCGACGATCTGGATGTCGGGCTCGTCGGCGAAGCGCGCCTTCAGGCCATCGCGCACCAGTGAATGGTCGTCCACCAGCAGCAGGCGGATCGGCGTCTGGGCGGTCATCTTGCGGCGGCCATCATGTGGCAGCCAACAAGCGGCGGATCACCCGGTTGGGCAGCTCGGCGCTGATGCGTGTCAGCCCGGGCTGCGAGCGCACGCTCAGGCTGCCGCCCAGGGCCTCGATGCGCTCGCGCATGTTGCGCAGGCCGATGCCGCGGCTGGGGTGATCGCCCACTTTTTCAGCGTCAAAGCCGCGGCCATCGTCATGGATGCTGAGCAGCACCGCCTGCGGCTCGAAGCTCAGGCGCAGGCTGACGTGGGCGCTGACGGCATGCTTTTGCACATTGGTCATGGCCTCTTGCGTGATGCGGAACAGCACCGTCTTGACATCGTCGGGCAGCCGGGTCTCCGCCCCCTCCACCTCCATCGTGAAGGCAATGCCGGCGGCGCCGCAGGTCTCCTCGCCCAGGCTGCGCAGGGCGGCCGGCAGGCCCAGGGTGTCGAGCATCACCGGGCGCAGCCGGTGCGACATGCCGCGCACGTCCACCAGGGCTTGCTTGAGCCGCTCCAGCGCGCGCGACAGGGCCGAGACGGCCGCGCTGTCGGCGCCCGGCAGGCGCTCCAGCGCCGACTCGATCAGCAGCTTGATCGACACCAGGGTCTGGCTGGTGCCGTCGTGCAGCTCGCGCGACAAATGGGCGCGCTCTTCCTCTTGGGAATTGACCACCTTGCGCGCCAGCAGCGTCAGCTTGGCGTCGCTCACCCGGTGCTCGGTAAAGCTCAGCACCAGCGCGCAGGCAAAGATCAGCGCCACCCCCAAGCCGCCGGCCCCGGCGATCCACAGCAGGGTGTTGCGCGAGCTGCGCTCCAGCTCGGTATCCAGCGTGCGCATCACCTCGTCAATGTCGTCCAGGTACATGCCGGTGCCGACCATCCAGCCCCAGCGCTCCAGCACCGTCACATAGCCCAGCTTGGATGTTTCCAGCTGGGTGGACGGCTTGCGCCAGTGGTAGGCCACAAAGCCACCGCCGGTGCGGGCGCGCTGCAGCAGCATGCGGATGGTGGGCTCGCCGCCGGCATCGCGCATCTCGATCAAGTTGCGGCCCACCAGCTCGGGCTGGCGCGGGTGCATCAGGTTGACGCCGTCCAGGTCGTAGAGAAAGAAGTAGCCGTCGGCGCCGTAGTCCAGGTTGGACAACTGCTGCATCACCTGGCGCTTGATCGCGTCGTCATTGCGGCCCGAGTTGTAGAGCGGGCTGATCGTGGACAAGGCCAGCGCCACATAGTGCCGCAGCTCGCCCTCCTTGACGCTCATGAAGGCGGTGCGCACCTGCAGCCGGCGCCGCTCGGCCAGGCTGCTTTGTTGGGCCTGCAAGGCCACCGCAATCAGCGTCAGCGACATCAGCAGCGGCACCACCGCCAGCAGCAGGACTTTGTACTTCAGGCGCATGGGGCGGGCACAGCCAGGGCGGTCTCGAAGCCGGGATTATCCGGCGGCCACCGGCAGCTCAGCCGGCGCCGGCCGACACGCCGCCGCCCCGGACAGGGATGGCCCGCCTGTCCGGGCCTGCAGGCTTGGGCGATGATCCCGGCCATGCTCCAGACCGCCAGCCCGCCGGCCGACCCTTCACAGGCATCAGCCCGGTGGATGCCAGTTGCGGGCTGCCCGATGCCTTGTACTGACAGCGCCGCCGGCCCCGGGCCGTGGCCCGTGCCGGCCGCACCGGCCACCACCCTGCGCATCGACGCCCACCAGCACTTCTGGCGTCTGGCGGCATGAACAGCCGAGCCACGGCGCCCCTGGTAGAACTGCGCCGCATCCGCAAGGCCTTTGCCGGGGTGGTGGCGCTCGACGATTGCCAGTTCAGCCTGCTGCCGGGCGAGGTGCATGCGCTGATGGGCGAGAACGGCGCCGGCAAGAGCACGCTGATGAAGGTGCTGGCGGGCGTCTACCAGCCCGATGCCGGCCAAATCCTGCTCGATGGCCGCGCTGTCAGCCTGCCCTCGCCGCGCGCCGCCCAGGCGCTGGGCATCGGCATCATCCATCAGGAGCTGAACCTGATGAACCACTTGAGCGCGGCGCAGAACATCTTCATCGGCCGCGAGCCGGTACGCAAGTTCGGAAAGTTCGGCAAATTCGGCCTGCTGCTGGACGAAGCCGCGCTGAATGCCCAGGCCCAAGCCCTGTTCGAGCGCATGCACCTGCCGCTGGACCCGCGCACCCCCGTGGGCGATCTGACGGTGGCGCGCCAGCAGATGGTGGAGATCGCCAAGGCGCTGAGCTTCGAGTCGCGCGTGCTGATCATGGACGAGCCCACCGCCGCCCTCAACAACGCCGAGATCGCTGAGCTGTTCCGGCTGATCCGCCAACTGCAGGCGCGCGGCGTGGGCATCGTCTACATCTCGCACAAGATGGACGAGCTGCAGCAGATCAGCAGCCGGGTGACTGTCATGCGCGATGGCCGCTACATAGCCACCTTGCCCACCGCCGGCACGGCAATGGCCACCATCATCGGCATGATGGTGGGCCGCCAGATCGACGACAGCCCGCGCGAGATACCCGACACCCAGGCCCAGCCCGTGGCGCTGCAGGTGCAGGGCTTGAGCCGGGGCCAGGCGGTGAAGGGGGTGAGCTTCACGCTGCGGCGCGGCGAAATTCTGGGCCTGGCCGGGCTGATGGGCGCCGGCCGCACCGAGCTGGCCCGCCTGGTGTTTGGTGCCGACCAGCGCGATGCCGGCCAGATCCAGGTGTTTGGCCGGGCGGTGGACATCCGCAGCCCCAGCGATGCGGTGGCCCTGGGCATTGGCTATTTGTCGGAGGACCGCAAGCACTTTGGCCTGGCCACCGGCCTGGATGTGCAGACCAATATCGTGCTGGCCCATCTGCGCCGCTTTGCCAATGGTGCCGGTTGGCTGGACGACGCCGCCGTGCGCCGCACCGCCCAGGGCTATGTGGAGCAGTTAGACATCCGCACGCCAACGATCGCCCAGCCGGTGCGGCTGCTCTCAGGCGGCAACCAGCAAAAGATCGTGATCGCCAAATGGCTGCTGCGCGACTGCGACATCCTGTTCTTCGATGAACCCACCCGCGGCATTGACATCGGTGCCAAGAACGAGATCTACAAACTGCTGCAGGCCCTGGCCGACCAGGGCAAGGCCATCGTGATGATCTCGTCAGAGCTGCCCGAGATCCTGCGGCTGAGCCACCGCATCCTGGTGATGTGCGAGGGCCGGCTGACCGGTGAGCTGAGCGCGGCCGAGGCCACCCAGGAAAAAATCATGCAACTGGCCACCCAGCGTGAATCGCTGGTCACCCCTTGAGCGCTGTCGCCCGCGCCCAGCCCTCACACTCCAAGCCCGCGCCCATGACCCCTGCCCCCACCAACACGCTGAAGGCCCGGCTGTTCAACCCCAACACCCGCCAGACCCTGCTGGCCTTTGCCAGCCTGCTGGCGCTGATGGTGTTCTTCACGCTGGCCTCGCCCAACTTTTTGCAGACCGACAACCTGGTGGCCATCCTGCAAGCCACGGCGGTGAACGGCGTGCTGGCGATTGCCTGCACCTTTGTGATCATCACCTCGGGCATCGACCTGTCGGTGGGCACGCTGATGACCTTCTGCGCGGTGATGGCCGGGGTGTTCTGCACCTTCTGGGGCCTGCCAATCTGGTGGGGCATCTTTGCGGCCATCGCGTCGGGCGCGGCCTGCGGCTGGGTCTCAGGCGTGCTGATCGCCAAGCTCAAGGTGCCGCCCTTCATCGCCACGCTGGGCATGATGATGCTGCTCAAGGGCCTGTCGCTGGTGATCTCGGGCACCAAGCCGATCTACTTCAATGACACCCCTGAGTTCCCGATGATTTCGCAAGAATCCTTGATCGGCTGGCTGCTGCCGGCGCTGCCCATCCCCAACGCGGTGCTGATCCTGTTTGTGGTGGCGGTGCTGGCCAGCCTGCTGCTGAACAAGACCGTGCTGGGCCGCTACACCTTTGCGCTGGGCAGCAACGAGGAGGCGGTGCGCCTGTCAGGCGTCAACGTCGATTTCTGGAAGATCATCGTCTACACCGTCAGCGGCGCGATCTGCGGCATCGCCGGGCTGTTGATCGCCTCGCGGCTCAACTCGGCCCAGCCCGCACTCGGCCAGGGCTATGAGCTGGACGCCATTGCGGCGGTGGTGATCGGCGGCACGTCGCTCTCAGGCGGCAGCGGCACCATCCTGGGCACCATCATCGGCGCCTTCATCATGAGCGTGCTGACCAACGGCCTGCGCATCCTCAGCGTGGCGCAAGAGTGGCAGACGGTGGTGACCGGCATCATCATCATCCTGGCCGTCTACATTGATATCCTGCGGCGCAAACGCCGCTGA
>JANLZT010000581.1:0-2510 GCA_031366465.1 Betaproteobacteria bacterium
GGCCGCATGATCCTGGAGGCGCGCGACAGACAAGCCCTGGACGAGGTGCTGATCATCGCCAGCGCGCTGAGCGTGCAGGACGTGCGGGATCGGCCGATGGAGGTGGCCCAGGCGGCCGATGAGAAGCACAAGAAGTTCGACGACGAGAAGTCGGAGTTCATGGGCTACTTGAAGCTCTGGGCCTGGATCGAGGAGGGCCGTGGCGTGCATGGGCATCCGGCCGCCAAGTCCAGCCCGGGCACGCTGGCCCGCATCGACAGCCACAAACTCAGCAACCGCCAGCAAGAGCAGCGGTTGCGCGACAGTTTTGTCAACCCGCGCCGGGTGCGTGAATGGCGCGACATCCACAGCCAGTTGCACACCGTGGTGGCCGAGCAGGGCTGGCGCCTGAACGGCAGCCCGGCGACCTACGAGCAGATCCATCTGTCGATGCTGGCCGGCCTGCTGGGCAATGTGGGCTGCAAGAGCGATGACGAGGATTGGTATCTGGGCGCGCGCGGCATCAAGTTCTACCGCCACCCGGGTGCGCATCTGAGCAAGAAGCCGGGCCGCTGGCTGATCGCCGCCGAGTTGGTCGAGACCAACCGCCTCTATGGCCGAGGCCTGGCCGGCATTGAGCCGCAGTGGATCCCCGGCGTGGCCGGCCATCTGCTCAAGACCCAGTTGCTCGACCCGCACTGGGAGAAAAAAGCCGGCGAGGTGGTGGCGCTGCAGCGCGCCACGCTCTACGGCATCGTGGTCTATGCCAACAAGCGGGTGAACTTTGGCAACGTCGACCCCAAGGCGGCGCGCGAGATCTTCATCCGCCAGGCCCTGGTCGAAGGCGATTGGGACAGCAAGCTGCCCTTCATCAACCACAACGCCAAGCTGCTGGCCCAGGTGGAAGAGCTGGAGCACAAGAGCCGGCGCCAGGATGTGCTGGTGGACGACGAACTGATCTACGCCTTCTACGACCAGCAATTGCCGGCGGACGTGCATTCGGCCGCCACGCTGGAGCGCTGGTACAAGTTCGAAAGCCGCGGCCAGCCCGCGCTGCTGCAGCTCAGCCGCGACGAGCTGATGCGCCACGAGGCCGCCGGCATCACCGGCGCAGCCTTCCCCAAGACGGTCCGGCTGGGCGGTGTTGATTGCGCCGCCAGCTATCTGCACGACCCCGGCGACCCCAAGGACGGCGTGACGGTGACGGTGCCGATCTATGCCCTCAACCAGGTCAGCGACGAGCGCTGCGAATGGCTGGTGCCCGGCATGTTGCCGGCCAAGATCACGGCCTTGTGCAAAAGCCTGCACCAGCGGCCGCGCTCACGCCTGGTGCCGCTGCCCGACTATGTGGCCGAGTTCATCGCCACCCATCCGTTTGGGCAAAGCGCGCTGATGGACGTGCTGTTGAAGGCGGTGCGCGAGCGCAGCCAGATCGCGGTGCAGCGCAATGATTTCAAGCTGGACATGCTGCAGCCCCACCTGTTCATGAATTTCCGCGTGGTCGATGAACATGGTCGCCAGCTGGGCCTGGGCCGCCATCTGGCCACGCTGAAGGCCGAGCTGGGCGGGCAGGCTCGCTCGGCTTTCCAGGCATTGGCGGCCTTGAAGCTGGGTGCGGCAGTGACGGCTGACAAGCCCAACCCCGATCCCAACTTTCCCCCTGGCAGGGGAGGTGAGCGGGAACCCTCCCCCGGGCAGGGGGAGGGCAGGGTGGGGGTCGAATCGCGCACCACCGCAACAGCCCCGGCGCTTGCCGCCCGCCACACCGCCTGGACCTTCGGTGAGCTACCCGAACTGATGGAGATCCACAAGGCCGGCCAGGTGCTGATCGGCTTCCCGGCCCTCATCGACAAGGGCACCCACGTCGAAATCGAGGTCTTCGACGAGCCCGACGCTGCGGCGCAAAAACACCGCGCCGGCCTGCGCCGCCTGGTGGCCCTGGCCATCAAGGAGCCGCTCAAGTACCTGGAGAAGAACATCCCCGACCTGGTCAAGATGGCGGCGGCCTTCATGCCCCTGGGCAGCGCCGATGAGCTGCGCCAGCAGATCATCGACCTGGCGCTGGACCGTGCCTTCCTGGCCGACCCGCTGCCAACGGACCCAAGCGCCTTCAATGCCCGCATCACCGAGGGCCGCAGCCGGCTCAACCTGATAGCCCAGGAGGTGGCCCGGCTGGCCGGCGTGGTGCTCATTGAGTACAGCGCCGCGCAGCGCAAGTTCAAAGACAGCCGGCCCACCAAGGAGCTGGCGGATGACATCAGCGGTCAACTGCAGCGCCTGATGCCCGAGCGCTTTTTGCCGCAGGCGCCGTATACGCAACTGCAGCACTACCCGCGCTACCTCAAGGCCATCACGCTCAGGCTGGACAAGCACCGCAGCGATCCAAGCCGCGACGCCCTGCGCCTGGCCGAGCTGCGCCCGCTGGAACAGCGCTACACGCGCCGCCTGGCCGAGCAAAAGGGCGCGGCCGATGCCCGGCTGGACGAATACCGCTGGTTGCTGGAGGAACTGCGGGTGAGCTTTTTTGCGCA
>JANLZT010000606.1:0-1818 GCA_031366465.1 Betaproteobacteria bacterium
CACCAGCGCGGCATCGAGGCCGAGCTGGCGCTGCGCCTGCGCCAGCCGGTGGATGCCCAGCAGGCGGCGGCGCTGGACCTGGTGCAGGCGCGGGCGCTGGTCGATGCGATGTGCGTGTCCATCGAGATCGTCGACAGCCGCTGGGCCGAGGGCCTGCAGGCGCCGGCCCTGGCCAAGCTGGCCGATCTGCAGGCCCATGGCGCGCTGGTGCTGGGCGACTGGCTGCCCTTCGATGCGGCCCGGGACTGGGCCGCCCAGGCCTGCCAGGTGGCCATCGGCCAACAGCCGGTTCGCCGCTTTGTCGGCAGCCACTCGATGGCCGATCCGGTGTTTGTGCTGCCGGCCTGGCTGCGCCACGCCACCCGCCACGGCGCGGTGGTGCCGGCGGGCACGGTGGTCACCACCGGCACCTGGTGCGGTCTGCTGCCGGCCCAGGCGGGTGACAAGGTGGCCGTGCGCTTCGAAGGCATCGGCCAGGCCAGCCTGCAGTTGTAGGCGGGTGTCGGCCTGGTGCCATCAGGCTCAAGCCGCCCCATCCGACGTGATCGCCTCGATCTCGGTCTGCAGCAGCAGCCAGCGCTCTTCCAGCACAGCGGTCTCTGCGCTCAGGTGGTTCAGGCGCCGGCCGGTCTCGGCGATGTCGGCGCCGGCTTGCTTGCCGCCGGCCAGCTGGGCTTCCAGCAGGCTGCGCTCGGCCGCCAGCTTTTCGATCCTGGCGTCGATCTGCGCCACCTCGTTGCGCAGCGGCCGGCTGCGGTTGGCGGCCTGGCTGCGCGACTGGGCGCTTTGCTTGCGCTCGTCGCGCTTGAAGGTGCCGGGCGACGATGCCGCCGCCGCGGTAGCTCGCGCCACCGATTTGGGCGTCGGCGCCGGTGCTGCGGCGGCGCGCACCGGCTCAGGCGTGGCCGAGGGCGCCGCTGCCGACAAATACCCCGGCACCGGCGGTGGTGGCAGGCCGCGGGCATTGGCGCGCGACACATCCAGCAGCCATTTCTGGTAGTCGTCCAGATCGCCGTCGAAGGGCAGCACGCCGCCCGAGGTGACCAGCCAGAACTCGTCGCAGACCTCGCGCAGCAGGGACCGGTCGTGGCTGACCAGCATCACCGAGCCCTCGAACTCGTTGAGCGCCACGCTCAGGGCCTCACGGGTGTTCAGGTCCAGGTGGTTGGTGGGCTCGTCCAGCAGCAGCAGATTGGGGCGCTGCCAGACGATGGTGGCCATCACCAGCCGGGCCCGCTCACCGCCCGACAGCGTGCCCACCGTCTGGTGCACCATCTCGCCGACAAAGCGGAACTTGCCCAAGAAATCCCGCAGCGATTGCTCGCGCGCGTCCTGGCCCGATCCGCCACTCGCACCCACATCGCGCGCCAGCCGCACCATGCGCTGCATCGGCGTGTCGTCCTCGTTCAGCAGGTCCAGCTCTTGCTGGGCAAAGTAGCCCACGCTCAGGCCCTTGCCTTCGGTGAACTCGCCGCCCAGCGGGGCCAGTGCATGGGCGATGGTCTTGACCAGGGTGGATTTGCCTTGCCCGTTGGCGCCCAGGATGCCGATGCGCTGGCCGGCCATCACGCTGCGGGTGACGTGGCGCACGATCACGATCGGACCCGTCGAAGCAGCGGCGTCGGCGCCGGGCCGCCCCAAGGCGGCGCCGACCCCCTCGGGGGGTGTGTCGCCGTACGCGGCGACCGGGGGCCTCGGGTAGCCGCAGACGAGTTCCCGCATCGTCAGCATCGGGTTGGGCAGGCTTTGCGGGTCGCGGAATTCAAACTCGAACTCGGCGTCCATCAGCACCGGGCCCAGCTTGATCATGCGGTCGAG
>JANLZT010000649.1:0-11102 GCA_031366465.1 Betaproteobacteria bacterium
CGCCACCTGCGCGACGCGCCGCCGGGCAACCCGCTCAAGGCCTGATCGCCCTGCACCAAGGCAGCCCGCCAAGAGCCATCCTTTTGGATGGCATGGGCAATATCACACAGGGCCAGCCGGGCACGAGTTCACGATTTTGGCGGCCTTGTGATTCCTAAAGTTGCGGCCATGCAGTACAGGGCCGGCGCTTCGCGGGCCCACTGCCACCGGAGCCAAGACCATGCTGGACCTTCAACACCTAGCGCGCGCCCAGAACGTCGAGCTGTTGGCCAAGATCGGCAATCTGCCGGTGGCATCGTCCCCGGCCCGCGCCGCCCGGCTGCGGGCCTATGGCGGCCCCGAGCGCCGCAGCGCAGCGGCGCTGCAGGCCCGCCGCATGGCGCAGATGCTCGACACCCTGGACTACGGCATGCTGCTGCTGGCCGATGGCGGCCAGGTCAGCCATGTCAACAAGGCCGCGCGCCGCGACATGGACCACGACCACCCGCTGCAACTCGACGGCGACTGCCTGCTGGCCCGCCTCAGCGTTGATGCCGCGCCGTTGCGCGAGGCCCTGGCCGGCGCGGCTGATCGGGGCCTGCGCCGGCTGCTGCAACTGGGTGACGTGCGCACCCGCATCAGCGTGGCGGTGGTGCCGCTGCCGGCGCTGGGCGCCGATGACCGGCCCGGCGTGGCGGTGCTGCTGGGCAAGCGCCAGGTCTGCGAGGAATTGACGGTGGACTGGTTTGCCCGCAGCCACGGCTTGACGCATGCCGAGACCGCCGTCATCAAGGGCCTGTGCGCCGACTTCACGCCGCAGCAGATTGCCGAGCGCCAGGGCGTGGGCCTGGCCACCATCCGCACCCAGATCGGCAGCATCCGGCTCAAGACCGGCGCCTGCAGCATCCGGGCGCTGGTGCGCCAGGTGGCGCTGCTGCCGCCGCTGGTGAGCGCGCTGCAGGGCTTTGCGGCCTGCGCCTCGGGCGCCAGGCTGGGCGCCGGGCGGGTCTTGAACGGCTGATCCGGGCCGCCGGTTAGCATAGATGCCGCCAGGTGGCCCCGTCCGGCCCCGGCCGCTGACGATGCATGCCTCTGCCAAACCGACCCTCCAGACCCCTTCTCCGGCCGCCCTGGCCGGCATGTCCGAAGCCCTGATGGCGCTGACCAGCCGGGGTGAGATCCGGCGCTACCGCAAGGGCACCCTGCTGATCCAGGAGGGTGACATCGGCGACACCATCTTCATCATCCTGCTGGGGCGGATGCGGGCCTTCAGCACCGGTGACAACGACCGCGAGGTGACCTACGGCGTCTACGGCCCCGGTGAATACATGGGCGAGATGAGCCTGGACGGCGGCCCGCGCTCGGCCAGCGTGATCACCACCGAGGCCTGCTTGTGCGCGGTGGTGACACGCCGCACGCTGGAGGCCTTCATCGCCGAGCGGCCGGCTTTTGCGTTTGAGTTGCTGGCCAAGGTGATCCGGCGGGTGCGCTCGTCCACCCACAGCGTGCGCCAACTGGCGCTCAACGATGTCTATGGGCGGCTGCGGCTGTTGCTGGGCTCGCTGGCCGGGCCGCCGGTGGAGGGCGCACTGCCGCGCATCGAGCGCCTGACCCACCAGGAGATGGCCAACCGCATCGGCTGCTCGCGCGAGATGGTCAGCCGATTGATGAAGGACCTGGAGCGCGGTGGCTACATCCTGGCGCAGGACGGCCAGTACGTGATGACCAAGCCGCTGCCGCAGCGCTGGTAGGGCTTCAAGCGTCTGCCGCCGGCATGCTGGCGGGCCAGCGCAAGCTGGCAACGGTGCCGCCACCGGCTGCGGGCAGCAGTTGCAGCTCGATCTGCAGCAGCCCGCACAACTGCCTGACGATCAGCAGGCCCAGGCCGTGGCCGGGCGGCTGCACGGCGGCCGGCTGCGCCTGGTCGCCCAGGCCAGGGCCGGTGTCGGTGACCAGGATGATCGGGCCGGCCTGGGCGGGGTCGTCGGCAGCCCGCAGCTCAAGCGTGACGCCGCCCCGCAGGGTGTGGGCCAGGGCATTGCCCAGCAAGTTGTCCAGCACCCGGCACAGCAGGTGGGCGTCGGTCTGCACCCAGGGCGCCGGATCGGGCCGTTGCAAGGCCAGGCCCAAGCCGCGCTGGGCCGCCAGCGGGGCCCAGGCCTGCAGGCGGGCGTCCAGCAACGGGCCCAGGTTGACCGGCGCCCAGGCTGGTTGCGGTGGCGGATGCGCGCCGCCGGCCGACGACAGGCCGGCGCCCGGCAAGCTGTCCAGCAAGCCCGCCAGCAACTGGCTGCAGTGCTGCAGCGCCTGGCCCATCTGCTGGCCCAGGCTGGCCAGTTGGGGTTGCTGCTGTTTTTGGGCCTGCAGCACCAGCGCGTGGGCCTGCACCGCAGCGGCCTGCAGGCTCTGGCGCAGGTCGTGCGCGGCCAGCGCGGCCCAGTCGGTTGAGGCTGGCGCCAAAGCAGCCGTCTCAAGCGCCGCTGGGCGGGCCGAAGCGGCGGTCAGGCTTGGCGGCGCGCTCGTAGTCGGGCTCGACCCGCGCTTGGCGGGCCTGCAGGTCGCGGATGCGGCTGTCGCCCGAGGGGTGGGTGCTCAGCCACTGCGGCGGCGCGCCCTTGTTGGCCGACATCATCTTCTGCCACAGCGTGACGCCGGCCGACGGCTTGTAGCCGGCGCGCGCGGCCAGCAACAGGCCCAGCGCGTCGGCTTCGGATTCATCGTCGCGCGAGAAGCGCAGCGTCAGCAACTGGCCGCCCATGTCGGCGGCGGTGCGGCCCACATTGCCCAGGCCAAACAGCGCCGCGCCCAGCTCGATCGCGCCGCGCGTGACCATGGTCTTGCCCATCCGCTCGCGGGCATGCTCCAGCAGCGCATGCGCCACCTCGTGGCCCATGATCATCGCCACCTCGTCGTCGTCGAGCCGCAGCTTGACCAGGATGCCGGCGTAGAAGCAAATTTTGCCGCCCGGCATGCAGAAGGCATTGAGCTCGGCGGTGTTGATGAGGTTGACATCCCAGCGCCACTGCTGGGCCCGCGGGTTGCACGCAAAGGTCAGCGGGATGATGCGCTGGGCGATGTAACGCAGGCGCTGCACCTGGTTGCTGTCGGGCGCCACCAGCGCGTGCTGGGCCTGGGCCTGCTGCAGCATCTGCCGGTATTGCTGGCCGGCGGCCTGCTCCACCTGGTCGGCCGACGCGGCCTGGGTGAAGGCCGAGCGCCGGCATTCGTCGTCCTGCGCCCGGGCCGGGCTGGGCGCCAGGCCCAGTGCCGCAGCGGCCGCCAGGGCCCCGCTGCCCAGCAGCGCGCCACCCAGCCGGCGCCGGCTGGGCAGCAAACAAGCACAGGCGGTGGGCTGGCCGGGAGGGGCCCGGCCTTCGGTGGTATCGATGGCTTGAGCGCGGGGAATGGCGTGCAGTGTTGATGTCATGGTGGGCTGGTGCCGAGCTTGTTCCAGAGACCGCTGCGGATTGTCAATCATCGAGCGGCGCGCCGGGGATCACCTCCAGCCGCTGCACGCTGGCCCGCATCAGCCACAGCAGGCCCAGGGCCGGCAGCGCCAGCACGGTGGAGACGATGAAAAACGCCGGCCAGCCAATCGATTCGGCCAGCACCCCGGCCAGCGGCCCGACCCAGACCCGGCCGACCGACGCAAAGGCACTGAGCATCGCAAACTGGGTGGCGGTGAAGCGCTGCTGGGTCAGACCCATCAGCAAGGCCAGGAAGGCGGCGGTGCCCATGCCGCCCGACAGGTTCTCGAAGGCGATCACCATCAGCAGCCCGCCGTCCACCGGGGTGGCCTGGGTCAGCGCCACAAAGCCCCAGTCGAAGGCCGGGATCAGCAGCCCGGGCAGGCTGCCCTTGCCCTGCACCGCCAGCCACCAGAAACCCAGGTTGCTGACGGCCTGCAGCACGCCAAACAACATCAGCGCGCGCCACAGCCCCAGCCGCAGCATCAACAGGCCGCCCAGCAGCGCGCCGCCCAGCGTCAGCCACAGGCCGATGATCTTGTTGACCACCCCCACCTCGGCCGACGCGAAGGCCATCGCCTTGAGCAAAAACGGCGTCATCAGCGCACCGGCAAAGGCATCCCCCAGCTTGTAGAAGACGATGAACAGCAGGAACAGCGCCGCCCCGGGTTGCGCAAAATAGCTGCGCAGGCCGCTGAGCAAGGTCTCGAAGCGCGCCCGCCGCGCCGCCCAGGCCGCCAGTGGCAGCGTGAAGGCGATGCCCATCAGCAACGCCAGCAGGTCGATCCAGCGCCCCTGCAGGGCCGGCGCCAGGCTGCCGCCGGCCAGCCAGCGCCCCAGCAGGGCTTGGGCCAGCGGCGTGAAGGCCTGCAGCGTGGCCAGATAGCCCAGCGCCACCGCCAGCACCACGGCACAGAAGCCCAGCAGGTCGTTGCGGGCGGCGCCCGGTGCGGCACCGGCGGCATCGGCCGCCAGTGGCGGCAGCGCCGGCAGCCGGGGCAGGGCCAGTGCCGACAGCACCGCCGCGCCGGCCATCAGCCCGGCCATCAGCCGGTAGACCTGGGGCCAGCTCCAGCCGCTGCCTTGCACCGGGTCGGTCCAGATCAGCGCCACGCCGCCCGAGACGATCATCGCCAGCCGGTAGCCCAGCACATTGAGCGAGGCGCCCAGGCCGCGCTGGCTGGGCCGCAGCAGGTCGGTGCGGTAGGCGTCGATCACCACGTCCTGCGACGCCGACACAAACGCCACCACCACCGCCAGCAGCGCAAACACCTGCAGGCTGCCGGTGGGTGGGGTGCTGGCCAGCCACCACAGGCTGGCGGCCAGCAGCAACTGGGTCAGCACCAGCCAGCCCCGGCGCCGGCCCAGTGCGGGCCACAGCTCAAAGCGGTCCATCAGCGGGGCCCACAGGAACTTGAAGGTGTAGGGCAGGCCCACCAGGCTCAGGAAGCCGATGGTGGCGATGTCCACCCCCTCGGTGCTGAGCCAGGCCTGCAGCGCCTGGCCGGTGAGGGCCAGCGGCAGGCCGGAGGCGAATCCCAGCAGCGCCACCACCGCCAGCGCGTAGGCGCCTGCGGGGGCCGCTGTTGGGGAGTACGCGGCACCGGGCCGGGCGGGGTCAGGGGGGTTCAAGGCGAGGGTTTGGTGGGCGGGGGTGGGGCGATTCTCGTTGGCCCGGGCTGGTACAAACAGGCCCCTGCCAGACCACCCCGCCCGGAGCCCGCATGGCCGTCACCGTCCCTTTCGACCTGGCCTATGAATTTGAGGTCAACGCCCCGGCTGCCGAGGTGTTTGCGGTGCTGGCGGATGTGCCCACCTCGGCCAGCCACTTCCCCAAGGTGGCCCGCCTGGTGGACCTGGGCGCGGGCAGCTACCGCTGGGAGATGGAAAAGCTCGGCGCCGCCGGCCTCAGCTTTCAGACCATCTATGCCTCGCGCTACAAGGCCGACAAGAAAAAACGCAGCGTGGTCTGGTTGCCGGTGGCCGGCCAGGGCAATGCCCAGGTGGGCGGCAGTTGGCAGATCACCGACAAGAAAAAGTACAGCCACCTGCTGCTCAAGATCAACGGCACGCTCAGCCTGCCCCTGCCCGGCCTGATGCAGGCCCTGGTGGCCCCGGTGGTGCTGGCCGAGAACGAAGCCCTGGTGGAGCAGTACATCGCCAACCTGTGCAAGCGCTTTGGCGGCGAGCATGGCTGACCCATGTCCCCGGTGTGACCGACGCTGGCAGGCGCTGTCGCTACCGTGCGCCGCAGTTGCGCCTCAACCCCCTCCAAGAAAGCCCGTCCGATGAAAGCTGTTCTCTGCAAGGCCTGGGGCCTGCCCGACACCCTGGTGGTTGAAGACGTGCCCATGCCCACGCCCGGCCCGGGCGAGGTGCTGGTGGCGATCAACGCCGCGTCGGTCAACTACCCCGACGTGCTGATGATCCAGAAGAAATACCAGGTGCAGCCGGCGCTGCCCTTCATCCCCGGCAGCGAGGTGGCCGGCACGGTGGCCGCGCTGGGCGAGGGGGTGGTCAATGTCAAGCTCGGTGACCGGGTGATCGCCTTCTGCGGCCTGGGCGGTTTTGCCGAGGCGGTGGTGGCCAAGGCCGCCGGGCTGATCCCGATCCCGCCCGCGCTGGACGACGCCACCGCCGCCAGCTTCACACTGGTCTACGGCACCTCTCACCATGCGGTGGTGGACCGCGGTGAGTTGAAAGCCGGCCAAACGATGTTGGTGCTGGGCGCGGCCGGCGGCGTGGGCCTGGCGGCGGTGGAGATCGGCAAGGCGCTGGGCGCCAAGGTGATTGCCGCGGCGTCCACCGACGCCAAGCTGGCGGTCTGCCGGGCGCATGGTGCCGATGTGCTCATCAACTACAGCACGCAAGACCTGCGCGCGGCGATCAAAGAAGCCACAGGTGGTCAAGGGCCGGACGTGATCTACGACCCGGTCGGCGGCATCTATGCCGAGCCGGCCTTCCGCTCGATTGCCTGGCGCGGCCGCTACCTGGTGATCGGCTTTGCCAATGGCGAGATCCCCAGGCTGCCGGCCAACCTGATGCTGCTCAAGGGCGCCAGCATGGTGGGCGTGTTCTGGGGTGATTTTGTGCGCCGCGAGCCGCAGGCCAATGCCGCCAACATGCGCCAGATGATGGCCTGGGTGGCCGACGGCAAGCTGCGCCCGCTGGTCTCGGCGCGCTACAGCCTGGCCGATACCCACCAGGCCTTCAACGCGCTGGCCGATCGCGCCGTCACCGGCAAGATCGTCATCGAGCCGGGCCGCGGGCAATCCGCCCTGGCCAACACCAGCGCCTGAGCCTGCCCACATCGCCCTCCAGGAGACCCGCCATGAAGACCCAGATCACCGAGATGTTCGGCATCGAGCACCCCATCATCCAGGGCGGCATGCACTTTGTCGGCTTTGCCGAGCTGGCGGCGGCGGTGTCCAACGCCGGCGGCTTGGGCATCATCACCGGCCTGACCCAGCGCACCCCGGCGCTGCTGGCCCATGAGATCAGCCGCTGCCGCGAGTTAACCGACAAGCCCTTTGGCGTCAACCTCACCTTTCTGCCGGTGCTGGCCGCGCCCGACTATCCCGGCTATATCCAGGCCATCATCGACGGCGGCGTCAAGGTGGTGGAGACGGCCGGCAACAACCCGCAAAAATGGCTGCCCGCGCTGCACCAGGCCGGCATCAAGGTGATCCACAAATGCACCTCGGTGCGCCACTCGCTCAAGGCCGAGGCCATCGGCTGCGATGCGGTCAGCGTCGATGGCTTCGAGTGCGGCGGCCACCCGGGCGAGGACGACGTGCCCAACTTCATCCTGCTGCCGCGCGCGGCCGATAGCTTGAAGATCCCCTTCGTGGCCTCGGGCGGCATGGCCGACGGCCGCTCGCTGGTGGCCGCACTGGCATTGGGCGCCCAGGGCATGAACATGGGCACCCGCTTCATCGCCACCCAAGAGGCCCCGGTGCATGACAACGTCAAGCAGGCCATCGTCGCGGCCAGTGAACTCGACACCCGGCTGGTGATGCGCCCGCTGCGCAACACCGAGCGGGTGCTGCGCAATGCCGCCACCGACCGGCTGCTGGAGAAGGAAAAGATCCTGGGCGCCAGCCTGAAGTTCGAGGACATCATTGCGGAGGTGGCCGGGGTCTACCCCAAGATCATGATCGACGGCGCGATGGACGCGGGGGTCTGGAGTTGCGGCATGGTGGCCGGCCTGATCCACGACATCCCGACCTGCAAAGAACTGATCGACCGCATCATGGCCGAGGCCGATGCGCTGATCCGGCAGCGGCTGATGGGATTTGTAGGGGCCTGAGGCCGATGCCGGGTGGTGCCGCCCGGCGGCACCGCCCCATCACGACCGGATATAGGCGTAACCCTCCTTCTGGCGCTTCATCAGTTGCACCACGCCCGAGGCCACATAGCCGATCCTGGGCAGCATGTCGGCCTGCACCAGCTTCTGGTTGCGCAGGGTGTTTTCGCAGGCCTGCACCGAAATGCCTGCGGCCAGTGCCTCGGCCACCCGGCCGGCGGCCACCGACTCAAGCTTGAGCAGGGCAATGCCGGGCCCATAGGCCACGATCTCGATGGCCACCTGGTCGGCACCCAGGTCTTGCTGGATGTTGTTGGCGTTGTTGAGCGCCAGATTCCATTTGGCCGGGTCGGCATCGCTGACCTGGATCACCACCTTGTGAGGCTTGCCCTGGGCGGCCGGCTGGGCTTGGGGCGCGCCCAGCGGGGCCAGCAGCAGGGTCATCAGCGTGATCGACATGGTTCGGCGCAAGCGTGACATTGCGGTCTCCTGGTTGGGGGGGGCGGGCGCGCCGTATCGGCGCACTTTCGCACGATGACGGCTGACTCCCCTCACTCACTCACAGTCGAAAATGCCTCTAGCCCTCAGCATAGCGGCGGGCTATAAGAAGGGAACAATGGGAGCACAACCGATGAGTTACACGGACGACATCATCAGAGACCTCATCATCTGCCCGAAACGGGTGACGGACCCGCCTGCCCGGGACTTCAAGGAGGAGAACAGGCACCGCCGGAAGGACATGCGCCTTCAGTCAGCCGATGACCGGGCACGAACCTTCGACGTGTTCATCCGTCAAAGCTTGGAGTTCGCCGAAGACTTCTCCCTAGGACTCGTGTACCTGTCACCCGAAGGCAAGCGCATGACACTGGCGCGGTTCAACGGGCAGCATGACCAATCCAACGACCCGCTTGACCTGCAAAAGATGCACTTTCAATACCACGTCCACACGGCGACGGCGACGAACCTGAACGACGGGCGCTACGACAAGCATCCCGCAGCATCTGCAACCCGCTATGCCTCCTTCCAGGAGGCCATCATCGAGTTTCTGGCCACCATCCGGCTTGACCAAGAGGACATAGCCAAGCACTTTCCCGGCTGCGAGGACTTGCCCCTTTTTCGCGACCAAGGAGGGACAGCATGAGCTACGTTGAACAGCTACGCCACGGCTTCAACCAGCATGTGTCGCTCCGCGAGAAGCGGCCGGGAATCCAGAAGCTCTTGGCCCCGCTCTTCCACGAAGACGGCGACATGGTGGACATCTTCGTTGAAGCGCTTGGTGATGGCCGCGTCCGGGTTTCCGACAAGGGGCTGTCGTTGATGCGCGTGTCGTACAGCCACGAGCTGGACACCCCGAACAAGGACCGCATCTTCCGGCGCATCCTCAACGAGAACCGCGTCCACGAAGACAGAGGGATGCTGTTCCTCGATGTCCCCGAGGACCAGATTTACCCGGCTGTCCTGCACTTTGGCCAGACGGTGGCCAAGGTCACGAACATGGGGCTCTACCGGCGCGAGGTCATCGCCAATCTCTTCTACGAGATGCTGCAGGAAAACGTATTTGAGCGGTTGGCCGACCTGAAGCCCAGAGAAAACGTCATCCCGTTCGCGCCGCGCTCCGAGCTGGTGGTGGACTTCGCCCTCGAAACCCCAAAGACGCCAATCCTCCTGTTCGGCGTCAAGGAGCGGGACACCAGCAAGCTCCGGCTTGCAGCGGTGTCGTGCCTGGAGTTCCAACGGGCGAACGTAGCTTTTCGCAGCGTCGTCGTGCATCAGGACTTCGCAGCGCTGAGCAAGACTGACCAGAACATCATTACCAACGCGGCTGACAAGCAGTTCACCTCGCTCGACGAGTTCGCAGCGACAGGACGCCAGGTCATAAAACGGCTCGCGGCCTAAGACAAAATGTCGGCAACAGGTCCGGCGTAGCCCGGCGGCTCACGGCAGGCCGATCTCGATCACCGGCCCCTGGCGCAGGGGTGACAGTGCAGCAGGCCCGGGCAGCCGCAAGATCAAGCCGCCGGCCCCCACAAACCCAACCCCCCCAAGCCCACCATGACCTACCAGCGCCTCTCCCTCGCATTCGACGGCCCGGTGGCCGTGCTCACGCTCAACCACCCCGAGGTGATGAACGCCATCGGCGCCAGGATGATGGGCGAGCTGAACCAGGCCGTGGCCGCCGTGGCCGACCCGGCCCGGGGCGCGCGCTGCCTGCTGATCACCGGCGCGGGCCATGCCTTTTGCACCGGCGCCAACCTGGCCGACCCCGACCGCGACATGACGGCCAGCGCCGGCGCCACGTTGCGTGCCGGCTACCACCCGATGCTGCTGGCGCTGCGCGACTTGGACATGCCCATCGTCTCGGCCGTCAATGGCGCGGCGGCCGGCGTTGGCATGAGCCTGGCGATCATGGCCGACATGGTCTGCGCGTCGAAGAATGCCTATTTCCTGCAGGCCTTTGCCCGCATCGGCCTGGTGCCCGACGGCGGCGCCACCTTCTTGCTGCCGCGGCTGATCGGCTGGGGCCGGGCGATGGAGCTGAGCCTGCTGGCCGAGAAACTGCCGGCCGACAAGGCGCTCGATTGGGGCCTGGTGAACCGCCTGTATGACGACCCGGCGGCGTTGATGGATGGCGCGATGACCATTGCCCGCCAATTGGCCAACGGGCCGCGCTCGCTGGCGTTGATCCGCCGTGCCTATTGGGAATCCACCCGCAACAGCTACGAGCAGCAGCTTGACCAGGAGGCCAGGCTGCAGATCGTGGCCGGCCAGACGGCCGACTTCAAGGAGGGTGTGGCGGCATTCCGCGAGAAGCGGCCGGCGCGGTTCTCGGGGCTTTGAGCCGGGCAGGCTGGCGCACTGGGCGCCGCCCCTATCCTCAAACCGCCGTCTGCCCCGGCAATTGCCGTGTCACCGGGTGCGAGCTGGACAAACCCCCATCCACCGCAATCGCCTGGCCGTTGACGTAACTCGATTGCTCCGACGCCAGGAACAGCGCCACCTGCGCCAGCTCATCGGCCTGGGCGGCGCGGCGCAGCGGGTTCAGCCGGCCAAGCTTGTGGGTCACGCCCTTGTCCTTGGCATAGTTGAAGGTGGGCTGGGTCATGCCGGTCTCGGTCAGGCCCGGGCAGAGAGCGTTGACGCGCACGCCGGTCTCGCACAGTTGCTGGGCTGAGACCATCGCCAGGTTGATGACGCCGGCCTTGGAGGCTGAATAGGCCGGCCCACCGGCGCCCGAGCGGATGCCCGCGACTGAGGCGGTGAAGATGATCGAGCCGCCCTTGCCGGCCTCAGCCATCTGCTTGCCGGCATGCTTGGCCATCAGCCAGGGGCCGATCAGGTTGACGCGCAGC
>JANLZT010000656.1:0-2748 GCA_031366465.1 Betaproteobacteria bacterium
CGCGAAAGTGCAGCATGGTCGGTGAAGGGATCGTGACCTTGGGCGTGCGGCCGGCGCTGACCTGACTCTTCAGGTACTCGAAGTCGGCGCGCTGAATGTCTTTCACGTGGCGGACCTTGTCGATCACGCGCATCACCGGCGGGGCCAGCTCCTCGCTGCCGTCGGGGCGTTTGACGGTGAACGGCACCTCGGTCTTGACGCCGCCCAGTTGCTCCAGGAAGTCGATGTGGAAATAGGTGCGGCGGAACTCACCGTCGGTGATGCTCTGCAGGCCCACGTCCTGCTGGAAATTGACGATCTCGGTGATCGCCTTGTCCTCAACCAGGCGCAGTTGTTCGGCTGTGATCTCCTCCTTGACAAAGCACTGCTCACGCGCGTCGAGCAGGTACTTGGGCCGCAGAAAGCTGCCGACATGGTCGGCGCGGAAGGGTGGATGGGTGCGAACGGTCATGCCGGGTCTCCAGGGATTGAGGGGGATCGGGTGTGGTGCGAGAAAAAGAAGGGTCAATGCGCCGACACGCCCAGCCACTGGTCGAGCGGCGCCGGGTCGTCCAGCAGGGCCTGGCTCTGGGCGCGGTAGGCGATGCCACCCCGGTCGAGCACGATGCAGTCGTCGGTGACGCCCAGCACCATGTGCGGATGCTGCTCGACGACGATCGACGACAGGCCTTCCTCGCGCGCCACACGGCGGATGGCGCGCAGCAGTTCTTCGATGATGATGGGCGCCAGGCCTTCGAGCGGCTCGTCCAGCAGCAGCAGCTTGGGGTTGAGCACCAGCGCGCGGCCGAAGGCCAGCATCTGCTGCTCACCGCCCGACAGCTGGGTGCCCAGGTTCTTCTTGCGCTCGGCCAGGCGCGGGAACAGCGCGTAGACGCGCTTAGCGTCCCAGGCGCCGGGGCGGGCCACGGCGCTGAGGTTTTCATCCACGGTGAGCGACTTGAAGATGTTGCGCTCCTGCGGCACCCAGCCGATGCCGGCCGCCGCGCGGGCATACACCGGCAGGCCCTGGATCTCTCGCCCGGCCAGCGTGATGCGGCCGGCATGGCGCTGGGTGACGCCCACCAGGGTGTCGATCAGGGTGGTCTTGCCGGTGCCGTTGCGGCCCAGCAGCGCCAACGAGCGGCCCATGGGCAGCTGGAAGCTGACATCGGCCAGCACCACCGCCTCACCATAGCCACAGCTCAAGGCCTGCACGTCCAGCAGCAGCTCAGCCATGGGCGCCCCCGACCACCGAGTCCCCCAGGTAGACGGCCCGCACCTGCGGATCGGCCGCGATCTGCGCGGGCGTGCCTTCGGTCAGCACGGTGCCGTTGACCAGCACCGTCATGGTCTTGGCGAAGCTGAAGACCAGGTCCATGTCGTGCTCGATCAGCAGCACCGAGACATCGTCGGGCAGGGCCGCCACTGTCGCCAGGATGTCGGCGCGCTCGGCGCCCGGCACACCGGCGGCGGGTTCGTCCAGCAGCAATACGCTGGGTTTTTGGGCCACCGCCAGCGCGATCTCCAGCAGCCGGCGTTTGCCATAGGGCAGCTTGGCGGTGGGCTGGTCAGCCAGCTCGGTCAGGCGGAACTGGGCCAGCAGGGCCTCGCACTCGGTGGCGATCTCGGCATCGCTGCCCATGGGCGCCCACCAGCGCGCAGCCCGGCCCAGCCGGCCAGCCACTGCCAGGGCCAGGCTCTGCAGCGGCGTGAGCGTGCCAAAGAGCTGGTTGATCTGGAAGGTGCGCACCAGCCCCAGGCCCACCCGCTTGTGCGGCGCCAGGTCGGTGATGTCGCGGCCGGCCAGCTCCACCCGGCCCGAGGTGGGCGGCAGCACGCCGGTGAGCTGGTTGATCAGGGTGGTCTTGCCGGCGCCGTTGGGCCCGATCAGCGCATGGCGGGCGCCACGGCGGATCGTCATCGACACATCGTTGGTGGCGGTGATGCCGCCGAAGCGCTTGACCAGGTGGTGGGTCTGCAGCACCACGTCATGGCTCATCGCGGCCCCCGCCTGAACCACTGCCATGGCCGGAACAGCCGCTCGCGCCCCACCAGCATCAGCAGCACCAGGAACAGGCCGATCCAGAAGGTCCAGTACTGCGCGGTGAAGGACGAGATCACGTCGTGCAGCACCTTGAAGGCAATCGCGCCCACCAGCCCGCCCCACAGCCAGCCGGCACCACCGATCACCAGCGCCAGCATCACGTCGGCGCTGCGGTGGAACTCAAACACATCCAGCGATGCAAAGCCGGTGGTCTGGGCCAGCAGCGCGCCCGCTGCGCCGGCCAGCGCGGCGGCCAAGGTGTAGACCGCCGCCAGCCGGGCCTGCACCGACAGGCCGATGGCCATCAGCCGCAAGCGGTTGTCGCGCAGTGCCTGCATCGAGATGCCGAGTGGCGAATGGACGATGCGGCGCAGCAGCAGGAAGGCAATGAACAGCACCGTCAACGAGTAAAAGGACGCCACGCGGGCGCCCAGGTCGAACTCGAAACGCCCGAGCAAGGGGCCCATCACGACCCCTTGCAGGCCATCGGCGCCGCCGGTCAGGCCGTCGAACTTGTTGGCCAGTTCCAGCAGCACCAGGGCCACGCCCATGGTCACCATCAGGCGCGTCAGGTCGGTGCCGCGCACGATCATCGGGCTGGTGACCAGGCCCAGCAGGCCGCCCAGCGCAGTGCCCACCGCCAGGCCGACCAGCGGGTCGGGCATCACATGCTTGGCGAAGAGTGCCGCGCCATAGGCCCCCACGCCAAAAAAAGCCGCATGGCC
>JANLZT010000677.1:0-3802 GCA_031366465.1 Betaproteobacteria bacterium
CTCACTGCCGGTGGCCTTCATCTACTCCTTCTTTGTCGAGTACTACGTCTCGGGCATGACCGGCTCGGTCAAGGAGTGAGGGGTTTCAGGCCTGCGCTAGCGCCAGTGCCGCGGCGCAGGCCGCCGCGCTGGCCCAGGCCCACTGGAAGTTGTAGCCACCCAGCCAGCCGGTCACGTCCACCACCTCGCCGATGAAGTGCAGCCCGGGCTGGCGCTTGCTGGCCATCGAGCGTGAATCCAGCTCGCGGGTATCGACCCCGCCGGCGGTGACCTCGGCCTTGCGGTAGCCCTCGGTGCCGCTGGGTGTGATCTGCCAGCGGCTGAGTGACTCCGCCAGCCTGTGCAAATCGCGGTCGCGCTGCTCGGCCATCGGCCGGCTGGCGTCCAGGCCCAGGCTCGCCAGCCAGGCCTCGGCCAGGCGCTGCGGCAGCCACTCGGCCAGCACCGTGCCGAGCTGGCGCTTGGACGTCTGCTTGGCCAGGGCCAGACCAGCGCCGATGTCCTGGCCCGGCAGCAGGTTCAGCCGCAGCGGCTGCCCGGGGCGCCAGTAGCTCGATATCTGCAGCACCGCTGGCCCGCTCAGGCCCCGGTGGGTGAACAGCAGATCCTCGCGGAACTGGCCGCGAGACTGGCCGTGCACGCGGCCGGCGCCGGTGCTGATCTCGACTTCGAGCGACGCACCGGCCAGCGCCACCAGGGGCGCCCAGGCGGTGGCCTCAAAAGTCAGCGGCACCAGTGCGGGACGGGGCTCGATGATCTTGTGGCCGAACTGGCGCGCCAGCCGGTAGCCCCAATCACTGGCGCCGATCATGGGGATCGACAGGCCGCCGGTGGCCACCACCAGTTGCGCGGCCTGCACCGTGCCACGGTCGGTGTCGAGCTCGAAGCCCGCGCTGCCCGCCCGCACGGCGGCCACCGTGCAGGGCTGCCAGTGCTGCACCCGGCCGGCCGCGCATTCGGCCAACAGCAGGGCTATCACCTGCTGCGACGAGCCGTCGCAGAACAACTGGCCCTTGTGCTTTTCATGAAAGGCCACCCCGTGGCGTTGCAGCAGCGCGATGAAATCGGCCGGCGTGTAGCGCGCCAGCGCCGAGCGGCAGAAGTCGGGGTTGACTGAGAGGAACTGGGCCGGCGTGGTCTCGCGGTTGGTGAAGTTGCAGCGGCCACCGCCCGAGATTCGGATCTTCTCTGCGATCCGTTCTGAATGGTCGATCAGCAGCACCCGCAGGCCGCGCTGGCCGGCCAGGCCGGCGCAGAACAGGCCCGCTGCGCCGGCGCCGATGATGATGGCGTCGAAGCGCGAGGGGGACGGCATGGCGGCGGATTATCGGCGGCGTGGCGGCGCGGGCTGGGCGCCAAGGGCCGGGTGCCTCGGCCGGGATCCAGGCTGGGATCAGGCCGACCGTTCGCTGCTGGCCGGCAAGGCCAGGCGCTGCAGGGCCCGCATCACCAGATCAACCTGCCGGTCCAGCGGCGCCGGGCCGGGCTTCTCGCCGGCCACCACCTCCTGGATGTAGACCGCCACGGTGGCCGCGTCGATCTGGCGTGGCAGCAGCGGCAGCTCGGCCAGGCTGCCCTCCTGGGCCTGGCAGGACAGGTCGATCTGCCAGACCCCCCCCAGCCACTGGTCGATCTTGGGGCAGCGGCGCGGGTCGGCCACCGCTTCGCCCTCGGTGCCGCGCAGCAGCATCAGGTCAGCGGCGCTGCGCTCGGCCAGGTCGGCCAGCAGCTTGCCGAACTCGGGATGGGTATAGCTGGACAGTCGCAGCGCGGGTGCGCCGCCGATCAGCTGCAGCAGCTTGGCCACGGTGTGGCCTGAGTTGCGCAGGCCCACCACCCAGCGCACGGCCAGCAGCTTCTGCAGGGCTGGGCTGAGCGTGTCGGTGGCGATGAAAGCCGGCTCGCGGCGTTGCCAGTGCTCATGGACGGTGGCCACGTTGTCCACCGCCGGCAGGCCCAGGGCGGCGAAGATTTCGGCGCTGGTCACGCGGGTCGGGTCATGCCGGGGGCCGTGCACCAGCACCCGGGCGCCCTCCTGGGCCAGGCGCATGGCCAGCAGCGGGGTCAGGTTGGGCAGGCGGCGCGCGCCGTTGTAGCTGGGGATCACGACCACCGGCAAGTCGCTGTGGATCAGCTGGCAGCGCGCCTGCGTGGCCTGCAAGAAGCCCAGCAGCTCGTCCACCGTCTCGCCCTTGATGCGCATGGCCAGCGCAAAGGCGCCGATTTCCAGGTCAGTGACCTGGCCGTCCAGCACCTGCGCCATCAGGTCACGCGCCTTCTCGATGTCCAGCGAGCGGGCGCCATCGCTGCCGCGGCCGATCACTTTGATGTACTGCGCTATGCCCATGGCCCGATCCGAATGTGTGGTGATCAGAAAAATGCAAAGACACCGCAAGTTTCAGGCCGTTTGCTGACAAGCTGTGCAAGCACCTCAATGCCGCAGCGGCGCCACGCCCACCTGGGGCATGAGGGCCAGGCCGATGGCCCGGGCGTGGTCCTCAAAACCCTTGTTCTTCCAGAAGAAGGCGCCAGGCATGGTGGTGGGGATCACCAGCACATAAAACAGCGCGCGGCTGACGATGCTGGTGGCCAGCACCGCCGCACCGATCAGTGCCAACGCGGCCACCGCGATCAGGCCCAGGCCGGGCCGTGCCAGCAGCAGGCCCAGCAAGACGCCGCTGGCCAGCAGGCTGGCACCCAGCACATAGTTGCGCAGCAAGAATGTCTTGCCGAAGGTGGTGGATTGCACGTAGTAGGACGCGCCGCCCTCGTCTTCCGCCGCTGCCATCGCCCGGGCATGGGCCCAGTGCCCCAGGGTCTCGGCCGCCAGGCCCAGCACAGCCAAGCCGGTGCAAGCCACCAACACGGTGCGCAAGCCCAGGCCCTGCGCCTGCAAGGTGGGCAGCATCACCAGCGCGGCCAGCAGGCTGCCCAGCGACAGCGCGCTGCCAAAGAAGGCGGTGCTCACCTGCCAGTGGTTCCAGAACGGCCGGGCGCGGATGCGGTAGCAGCGCGTCATGTAGTACAGGCCCACACCGCTGGCCAGCACTGCCAGCAGGCCAGTGGTGTTGGCCAGCGGGATCAGCGCTGGATGCTCGATCTTGCCCAACAGCGCCTGCATCCACGGGTGCTGCGGCAGCTTGAACAGCACATGCAGGCCCAGCATGGCCTGGAAGATCGCGATGCCCAGGCCCTCACGTGAGACCGGCGAATGGCGCAGGTTGTTGAAACCCCGGTAGAAGCGTTTCGGCTTGCCCAGATGCATCGTCGACATGAACAGGCCGAAACACACCAGTGCCAGCTCCAGCATCGCCAGCGGTGCATACCATGCCGATTGCGCAAACTGCGTGAAGCCGCCCAGCCCGGCCCAGGCGCCCAGAAACTGCAGCGCAAAGGCACCGGCCGCCGCCTGCGCGGCCAGCGTGAACATCACCAGCGGGTTCTCGCGCGAGCTGAGCCGGGGCAGGTTCCAGAACTGCGCCTTGCCCTTTTTCTGGTCGATGGCCGGGCGGTAGCGGCCTTGCTCGTCGCGGTGGTATTTGACCGGCATCGAATCGGTGCGGGTCAATTCATCGGGCATCTGCTTGACCTGCTGGAAGCGGATATTGGGGTGGGTGATCTCGGGTGACGGGAAGCCCGGTATCTCGGCGCGCGCCTGCTCGCGGCCCTTGGGGATGGTCTCGATCACGCCAAAGTCCAGCGCATTGCCCACACAGGCTGCGACGCAGGCGGGTTTGAGGCCCACCTCGAGCCGGTCCACGCACATATTGCATTTGGATACCTGGCCTTTGACCGGGTCGAG
>JANLZT010000694.1:0-3399 GCA_031366465.1 Betaproteobacteria bacterium
TGCAGCAGGCATTCATCGCCGATCACGCGCTGGAAGTCGCGCACCATCATCGGGTAGGGGTGCGGCCCGGCCACGGTGCCGATGATGTAGAAGGTGTTCTCGACATTCGTCACCCAGTCGCGCAGGGCCTCGTTGAGGGCGTCCTTCAAGGTCTTGCTGCCACTCTCCACCGGTACCACCCGGGCGCCCAGCAAATGCATGCGGTAGACATTGGGGCTTTGGCGCTTGATGTCCTCGCTGCCCATGTAGACCACGCATTCCATGCCGTAACGGGCGCAGATGGTGGCGGTGGCCACGCCGTGCTGGCCGGCGCCGGTTTCGGCGATGACCCGCGGCTTGCCCATGCGCTTGGCCAGCAAGGCCTGGCCAATGGTGTTGTTGACCTTGTGGGCGCCGGTGTGGTTCAAGTCCTCGCGTTTGAGGTGGATCTGCGCGCCGCCGATCTCGCGGCTCAAACGCGCGGCGTGGTAGACCGGGCTGGGCCGGCCGACAAAGTGGGCCAGCTCGTAGCGGTACTCGGCCATGAAGGCCGCATCCTGGCTGTAGTGGGCATAGGCGTCACGCAGCTCATCGAGCGCATGCACCAGGGTCTCGGCGACAAAGCTGCCACCGTAGTTCAAGCCATTGACGGGCCCGAAATGCCCGCGGGCATCGGGTTGTTGGTAGTCAAACATCGCATGCATCCTGTGCAGAAGGCCGCCCGCGCGGCGCAGGGGCCGGCACAGGCAGCGGGATTCAATGGTCGCGGGTTGGTGTACGGGCGATCAGCGCATCGGCCTCTCGCACCGCGTCGCAAAAGGCACGCATCAACGCCACATCCTTCAAGCCCTTGGCGCTCTCCACGCCAGAGCTAACGTCAACGGCCCAGGGCCGGACGTGGCGGATGCCATCGGTCACGTTTGCAGGATTCAACCCACCAGACAAAACGACCGGACGGGGCACGTTGTGCGGGACGAGGGACCAATCGAATGCCTTTCCACCACCGCCATAGCCCTCGACATGGGCGTCGAGCAGGATGCCGGCAGCGCTCGGGTGAGCAGCGCTGAAGTCTAACAAGTCAAATCCCGGCGCCATGCGCGCAGCACGCAGCCAGGGCCGGCCAGTGGCCTGGTGGATGGCCTCGCACTCGGCCGGGGTCTCGTCGCCATGCAACTGCAGCAGGGCTTGCGGGATGGCCTGCAGCGCGGCGTCGATCAATGCCCGGTCGGCATTGACAAACAGGCACACCGGCATCACGAAGGGCGGCAGCAGCCGCGCCAGCTCGGCCGCGCGTGCCACGCTGACCGCGCGCGGGCTCTTGGCATACAGCACCAGGCCGATGGCGTCGGCGCCGGCCTGCACGGCCGCAGCCACATCGGCCTCGCGGGTCAGGCCACAGATCTTGATGCGGGTGCGTGGGTTCGTCATCTCAAGGCTGGTTGGCATGGGCTCAGGGCAGCCAGTCCATCGCCGGGGTGTGCTCGGGCAGGCCCAGCGCGGCATCGTAGTACGGCCCCACGAAGTACAGGCCATCGGCGGGGAAGGTGGGCGCCGCCACGCTGCGGTTGCGGGCGGCCAGCACCTCGGCCAACCAGCCGGGGGGCTGGCGGCCGGTGCCCACGGCCAGCAAGCAGCCCATGATGTTGCGCACCATGTGGTGGAGGAAGGCCGAGCCGTCCAGGTCCACCCGCCAGTAGGCACCGTGCTGGCTGAGGCTGATGGCGCGCAGGGTCTTGACCGGGCTGCGGGCCTGGCATTCGGATGATCGAAAACTGGTGAAGTCGTGCTCACCGACCAGGTGGGCGGCGGCCTGGCGCATCGCCTGGGCATCGAGCGGGCGGAAGACCCAACCCACCTGGCCTGACTCCAGCGCCGGCCGCACCGGCGATGCCAGCAGCAGGTAGCGGTAGCGACGGCCGCGCGCCTGGTAGCGGGCATGAAAATCCGGCGGCATCGGCCGGCACCACTGCAAGGCGATGTCACGCGGCAGGTAGCGGTTGCTGCCTCGAACCCAGGCCTGCGGGTCGCGCTGGACCGGGCTGTCCAGGTGCACCACCTGGTTGAAGGCATGCACACCGGCATCGGTGCGGCCGGCGCAGACGGTGGCCACCGGCGCGCCGACAAAGGCCGTCAGCGCGGCTTGCAGATGGTCTTGCACGGTCTGCCGGCTGGTCTGGCTTTGCCAGCCCTGGTAGGCGCTGCCCCGGTAGCTGACACCCAGCGCCAGCCGGTGGCTAGCGGCCATCGTCGCGTCAGCTCAGCGCATCGAGCATGGCCTGGGCCTTGGTGCGCAGCGTGCCAGTGGCCTTGGCCAGCACTTCTTCGAGCAGGTCGCGGGCACCGTCGATGTCGCCAATCTGGCGGAACTCTTCGGCCAGCTCCAGCTTGCGGGTCAGCGGGTCACTGCCTTCGAGCGCCACCTCTTCCAGGTTGCCCGGGGTGGTGGGCGCGGTGTCGGACAGCAGGCCCGGCTCGGAGACCGGAAAACGACTGAAGTCCAGGGCGGTGTCGGCACCGTTGTCGGCGCGTTGGCCGGTGCGCTGCATCGGCATCGCGATGGTGGTGTCGCTGCGCTGGTCGCTCAGGTCCATGGTCAGCGAATCGAGATCGACATGGGCGGTGGGCTCGGGCACGGTCGCCACCCGCCGGGCGGGTTGGGTGCGGTCCTCGAAGTCGAAGTCCAGGCCCGTGTCGATGGGCCGCTGGACGCTGGCGGCAATCGGCCGGGTGGCCTCCATGGCACGCCGCGCAGCGCCACCATCATCAAAGCTCTCGCTCAAATCCAGGTCCAGCGCATCGAACTGGGAATCGAGCTTGACGGCCGAGCTGGCCGACGCGGTGGGCCGGCCTTGCAGCGTGGGCAGCACCGAATCGACAAACGGCCGGGTGGCCGCCGACAACACCGAGTGCGGCTGGGTGGTGGCGCCCAGGGGCTCAACCACCACGCGCTCACCATCGAGGATGATCTCCTCGGGGTGGCCGCCGGGCAGGTAGAGCTGGTTGTCGGGGTCGCATTGGCGGCCCAGCTCTTGGGCGCGGGCCCAATCGGTGCCGCCGCCCTTGGTGAGCGCATACAACTGGGTGGCCAACAGCTCAAAGCCCTTGGTGTCACGCCGTTTGGCATAGACCTCCAGCAGCTTGGTGCGCACGGCCAGGCGCTCAGGCGTGGTGCGCATCGCCTCCTTCAAGATTTCTTCGGCCTGCAGATCGCGGCCATAGGCCAGGTAGACATCGGCCTCGGCCACCGGATCGACATCGCCGATGGCGTCCAACTGGCTGAGCGAGTAGCCCATCGAGCTGGCATTGGTGCGCGAGGCGTCGCGGGTGTCGACATGCTGGCCGCCGCTGGCCCCGAAGAAGGAGTCGGGCTGCATCCGGCTCTCAAGGAACGATGTCTCGCTGCTGGGCTTGCGCAGCCGG
>JANLZT010000108.1:0-26275 GCA_031366465.1 Betaproteobacteria bacterium
GTCAGCGCGCTGCAGGGCGGCACGATCGAGTTCGTGATGCTCAACTCGGGCATCCTGGCCTCGCAGGTCAAGGATTTCGAGGTCTTCGACTTCCCCTTCATGTTTGCCAATGCCAAAGAGGCCGACGCGGTGGTGGACGGCCCCTTCGGCCAGAAGCTGCATGCCAAGCTGACTGAGAAGGGCATCATCGGCCTGGCCTACACCGAGCTGGGCTTTCGCAACATCACCAACAGCAAGCGGCCGCTGAACAAGGTGGAAGACCTGGCCGGCCTGAAACTGCGCGTCGTACCCAACGCCATCAATGTCGACTGGGTCAAGGCGGTGGGCGCCAACCCCACGCCGCTGGCCTTCCCCGAGGTCTATGCCGCGCTGGAGCAAAACGCCATCGACGGCCAGGAAAACCCCTTCAACGTGATCCTGGCCAACAAGTTCTTCGAGGTGCAGAAGTACCTGGCGGTGACCAATCACCAGTACAACCCGCAATCGATCATCTTCAGCAAGAAGGTCTGGGACACCCTCAGCCCGGCCGAGCAAAAAGTGCTGCAGGACGCCGCCAGCGAGGCCAGCAAGTTCCAGCGCCAGTTCTCGCGCGATGCGGCGGCCAGCACGCTGGACCAACTGAAGAAGGCCGGCATGCAGATCAGCGAGTTCTCGCCGGCCGAGCAGGCCAAGCTGCGTGACAAGTTCAAGCCGGTGATCGACAAGCATGGCGCGGCCATCGCTACCACCGTGGCCGAGCTGGGCACCGAGCTGGCCAAACTGCGCAAGTGAGCGCGCCCGCCACCCCGACCAAGCTGCTGCTGGGCCTGATCGGGTCGGGCATCGGCCAGTCGCTCACCCCGGCGATGCAGGAAGAAGAAGCCCGCGCCCAGGGCCTGCGCCTGCACTACCAGTTGATCGACCTGGACCGCGCAGCCGGCGGCGCCGCGCAGTTGCCGGCGCTGATAGCGGCGGCCCGCACCATGGGCTTTGCCGGCCTGAACATCACCTACCCCTGCAAGCAGGCGGTGATCCCCTTGCTGGACCGCCTGTCGGACGAGGCCAGCGCGATGGGCGCGGTCAACACCGTGGTGTTCAAGGCCGGCCAAGCCATCGGCCACAACACCGATGGATCAGGCTGGGCCTGGGGCTTCACCCGGGCCCTGCCGCAGGCTGATGTGTCGCGCGTGGTGTTGCTGGGCAGCGGCGGTGCCGGCTCGGCCATCGGCCACGCGGTGCTGCGCCTGGGCGCCGGCCGGCTGATGCTGGTGGATACCGATGCGGCGCGCGCCCAGGCCCTGGCCGACAGCCTGAACGGGCGCTACGGCGATGGGCGTGTGACTGCCGGCACCGACGCGGCGGCGGTGCTGCCCGGCGCCACCGGGCTGATCCATGCCACCCCCACCGGCATGGCCAAGCTGCCCGGCCTGCCGCTGGACGCTGGCCTGCTGCGGCCCGATCTGTGGGTGGCCGAAGTGGTCTATTTCCCGATCGAAACCGCCCTGCTCAAAGCCGCGCGCGCCATCGGCTGCCCGGTGTCAGACGGCGGCGGCATGGCGGTGGGCCAGGCGGTCGGGGCCTTTGAGCTGTTCACGGGCTTGAGCGCCGACGCGGCCCGCGTGCGCCGCCACTTTTTGCAAATGGTGGCCGCGCGTTCGGCGGCATAGACTTGATGAAGCCCGCCCGCCCCGCCACCCCCAAGGATGCAGCCATGCCCTTGACCCAACCCGATCGTGAAGCCATCGGCGAGCTGCCCAACCCGCTGGGGCTGAACGGCATCGAGTTCATCGAATACGCCACCAGCCGGCCGCAGGCCCTGGGCCAGGTGCTGGAGATGATGGGCTTCCGCCCGGTGGCCCGGCACCGCTCGCGCGAGGTGCTGCTGTACCGCCAAGGCGGCATGAACGTGGTCATCAACGCCCATGTCAGCGGCCAGCCCAGCCACCAGCGGCCCACCGAGAACCCGGTGATCACCGCAGTGGCCCTGCGCGTGCGCGACTCGGCGGCGGCCTACCAGCGCGCGCTGGACCGGGGTGCCTGGGCCGTGCCCACGCATGTCGAGGTGATGGAACTCAACATCCCGGCGATCCACGGCGTCGGCGCCAGCCGCATCTACTTTGTCGACCGCTACCGCGAGTTCTCGATCTGGGATGTCGACTTTGTGCCGATCCCGACGGTGGACAAACAGCCACCAGCACTGGCCGGCCTGCACTGGTTTGGCATCGTCCAGTACATCGGCACCGACCGGCTGGACGACTGGACCGAGTTCTACCGCGAGCTGTTCGGCTTTGATGAGCTGCCCGACAGCCAGCGCTTCGGCATCCTGCCCAAGGGCCGCATCCTGCGCAGCCCCTGCCGCGGCTTTTACCTGCAATTGATCGAGCCCGAGCCCGGCATCGTCGAGGTGGAGGGTGAAGAATCGCTGCAGCGCATGGGGCTGGGCGCGCCCGATGTGCCGGCGGCGGTGGCCGCGTTGCGTGCACGCGGCGTTGAGTTTGTCGAATCGTCGGGCCTGCACACCGAGGACCGCGGCGCGCTGACCAAGACCTGGCTGGGCGGCGTGATGTTTGAGCTGGTGCATGACGACCGGAGTGCCTGATGTCACAACGCAGCGGCAACTTCGACGATTTCGGCATGGACACGATCTCGCTGGCGGGGTCGCTGGAGAACAAGCTCAAGGCCATGCGCGTGGCCGGTTTCAGCCAGGTGATGCTCAAGGCCAATGACATCGTCGGCCATGAGGGCGGGGTTGGCGCGGCGGTGCGGGCCGTCAAGGCCAGTGGCCTGCGCGTCACCGGCTTCCAGGTACTGCGCGATTTCGAGGGCCTCACCGGCCATCTGCACGGCTACAAGATCGACATCGCCAAGGCCATGCTGGAGATGGCGCACGCGCTGGGCGCGCCGCTGCTGCTGTGCTGCTCGTCCACCAGCCAGCATGCCACCCAGGACCTGGACGCCATCGCCCGCGACCTGCGCAAGCTGGCGATGCTGGCCGTGCCGATGGGCATCAAGGTGGCCTACGAGGGCCTGAGCTGGGGCCGCACCATCAACGAGTACCCGACGGCCTGGGACGTGGTCTGCCGTGCCGACGCGCCCAACCTGGGGTTGGGGCTGGACAGCTTCCACATCTTTGCCACCAAGACCTCCCTGGACGACCTGGAGCTGCTCGACCCGCGCAAGATCTTTCTGGTGCAACTGGCTGACTTCATGTGGCAGGAGATCCGCACCGTCGAAGAACGCATCAGCACCGCCCGCACCTTCCGCGTCTTCCCGGGCGAGGGCGTGCACAGCGAGCAGGTGGCTGACCTGGTGACGCGCCTGGCCAGGCTGGGCTACCGGGGCGACTACAGCTTCGAGGTCTTCAACGACGATTACCAGCAGATGCCGCTGCCCCTGGTGGCGCAGCGCGCCCGCGCGTCGGCGGTCTGGCTGGGCGAGGACGTGCTGCGCCGGTCGGTGCCGCTGCCCAACCGGATGCGGCTGAAGGCGGCAGGCTGACCGCCCGGCCCGCGAAGCTCATTCCGGCTTGGCCAGCTTGTCCTGGGTGTGGGTGTCAAAGTCACTGGCCTCATGGCGCTCGTGCAATTGGCTGGCCGGGTTGCCCATCACCCGGTTGACCATGCGGCCGCGCTTGACCGCCGGGCGCGCGCCGATCTCGTCGGCCCAGCGCTGCACATGGCGGTAGTCCTGCACCTGCAAGAACTCACCCGCCTCGTAGACCAGGCCCTTGGCCAGCGCGCCGTACCAGGGCCAGACGGCGATGTCGGCGATGGTGTAGGTATCGCCGCCCAGGTAAGGGCTGTCGGCCAGGCGGCGGTTGAGCACGTCCATTTGCCGCTTGACCTCCATCGCAAAGCGGTCGATCGCGTACTCGATCTTGGTCGGCGCATAGGCATAGAAGTGGCCAAAGCCGCCGCCCAGGTAGGGCGCGCTGCCCATCTGCCACATCAGCCAGGACAGGCACTCGGCGCGGGCTGCGGGCTCGGTGGGCAGCAGGGCGCCGAACTTCTCGGCCAGGTGGATCAGGATCGCGCCCGACTCGAAGATGCGAATGGGCGCCTTGCCCTCGGCGACCCCGCTGTGGTCCATCAGCGCCGGGATCTTGGAGTTGGGGTTGACCGCCACAAAGCCGCTGCCGAACTGGTCACCGTTGCCGATGCGGATCAGCCAGGCGTCGTACTCGGCGCCGCTGTGGCCCAGCGCCAGCAGCTCCTCCAGCATCACCGTCACCTTCACGCCGTTGGGGGTGGCCAGCGAGTAGAGCTGCATCGGGTGGCGGCCCACCGGCAAGTCCTTGTCGTGGGTCGGCCCGGCGATGGGGCGGTTGATGTTGGCGAATCGGCCGCCGCTGTCCTTGCTCCAGGTCCAGATTTTGGGCGGCGTGTAGTCGGTGCTGGCGGTCATGGGGTGGGTTCCTCGGGTTGAGCCCGGCACTCTAAGGGCCTTCAGTCGCGGCGGCTGTCAACAGCGCGGATGCCCGTGGCGGCAGTATCGAGCGCCTATCATGCTGGGCCGCCGTCGACTCGCCCTGCCCATGCCACCCACCCCCGCGTCCGCTGCGCTGCCCGAGGGGCTTTTTGCCGCAGTTGAGGACAGCCTGCCGCGCTGCTTTTGGTGCCAGGCCAGCCCAGCCTACCGCCACTACCACGACCAGGAGTGGGGCTATCCGGTCACCGACGACCGGCGCTTGTTTGAGAAGCTGTGCCTGGAGGGCTTTCAGGCGGGCTTGAGCTGGCTGACGATCCTGAACAAGCGCGAGGCCTTTCGCGCCGGCTTTGCGCACTTCGACGCCGACCAGGTGGCCGGCTTTGGCGAGGCTGAGATCAAGCGCCTGCTGGCCGATGCTGGCATCGTGCGGCACCGGGGCAAGATCGAATCGACCATCAACAACGCCCACCGGGTGATCGAGTTGCGGCGCGAGTTCGGCTCGCTGGCGGCCTATGCCTGGCGCCATGAGCCCGCGCTGTACAGCCGGCCGCCCGTGATGACGCTGCCAGCGCTGCGGGCGCTGACGCAGTCGGCGCAATCGCTGGCGATGTCCAGGGATTTGAAGAAGCGCGGCTGGACCTTTGTCGGCCCCACCACGGTTTACGCCTTCATGCAGGCCATGGGCCTGGTCAACGACCACCTGCAAGGCTGCCATGTGCGCGAGGCGGCGCTGGCCGCGCGGCGGGCGCTGGTGCTGCCGCCGATGCCGCCACTGAGCCCGGGCTGAGGGCCTGGCCGGCGGGGGCCAACTGCTGCCGCAGAAAGCTCAGCAAGACCTGGTTGCGCGACAGCCGCAGGCGCTCAGCGGTCGATACCGCACTGATCAGCGCGCCGAACTTGGTTTGCGGCGCCCAACCGGGCAGCACCCGCAACAGGCGCCCATCGGCCAGCCCCTGCTGGCAGAGGTAGTCGGGCAACAGGGCGATGCCCAAGCCGGCCAGCGCCGCCTCGGCCACCGCCTCCGGGTTGTCAACGCGGTAGCGGCCCTGCACCTGTACCCGCACCATCTGCCCGGCCTGGGCCAGCGCCCACAGGTCGTCCGAGGCCTCGCGCCAGTAGCACAGGCAGCTGTGCCGGGCCAGGTCGGCCGGCGCCAGCGGGCTGCCGGCATCGGCCAGGTAGCCGGGTGCCGCCACCACCTGCCAGCCGACCACCGCCACCGGCTCGCTCACCAGGCCCTGGGGCGGCGTGGTGGACCAACGCAGTGCGATGTCGATGCGCTCGTAGGCGACGTCAATCAGGCGGTCGGTCAACTGCAACTCGACCTCGATGGCCGGGTGCAGCCGCAGAAACTCGGGCAGCTTGCCGGCCAGCACACGCTGGCCCCAGGACACCGTGGCCGACATGCGGATACGGCCGGTGAGATCCGAGCGCAGCGCGCGCAGCCGCTCCTCGCCGGCCGCCATCTCGGCCAGCGCGCGGCGCGCAAATTCGGCATAGGCCTCGCCAGCCGGGGTGAGAGCGAGGCGCCGCGTGCTGCGCGCGAACAGGGTGGCGCCGACCAGGGCCTCCAGTTGCGCCACCCGCTTGCTGAGCACGCTTTTGCCCACGCCCAGCGCCAGCGCCGCGCGGCTGACGCTGGCGCTGTCGGCCACACCCACAAACGCCGCGAGCATGTCGGATGAGACTGCCATTGTTTCCAAATTGGAGACAAACTGTTTGCATTCGAGCAGGTGCGCGGCCAAGCGTCAAGGTCTAGAGTGGACCGACCGAGTGGTCAACCAGACCACCGCAACCCGGAGACATTGCCATGGGCATCAAGATCTACGCTGACCCGATCACCGTCAACTGCCGCAAGGTGATTGCCGGCATGAACCTCATCGGCGCACCTTACGAGCTGGTGCATGTGGACTACTTCAAGGGCGAACACCGGGCCGAGCCCTATCTGTCGCTCAACCCCAATGCGTCGGTGCCGGCCATGACCGATGGCGACTTCGAGCTGTGGGAATCGAATGCGATGCTGCAGTACGCGGCCGACAAGGTCGGCAATGACGCGGTCTACCCGCGCGATCTGCAGACCCGCGCCGACATCAACCGCTGGCTGCAGTGGGAGGGCTCGAACTGGTTCCCGAGCTGCTATGTTTTTTTGGTGGAGAACTGCGTCAAGCCGCTGCTGGGTGGCCAGCCCGACCCGGCCGTGCTGGATGCCCAGGCGGCGCAGTTCCACAAGCTGGCGAGCATCCTGGACAAGCGACTGTCAAACCGGGCCTGGGTGGCCGCTGACCACCCCACGCTGGCCGACATCGTGCTGGCCGCGCCCATGCATCTTCACGGCTGGCAGAAGCTGCCGCTGTCGGACCACCCCAACCTCAAGCGCTGGCTGCTGGACGGCGTCGAGCAACTGCCGTGCTGGCAGCAGACGGCGGTCTACGAAGGCTTCAGCACCACCCGGCCGACCTGAGCACTGGCCAGCACTATGAGCCTCCCGACATCGGTGCGCGCGACGATGCGCTACACAGTCGACAACGGCGTCGCGCCCGACTACTACTTCTACGAGCCCGAGGCGTCGGTCAAGCTCAACCCGCCGGGCACTGACCCGCAGGAGGTCGAGATCCACAACGCCTGGGCGCAGGCCGGCAGGCTGTCGGCCGACCGCGAAGGCTTTGAGCTGCATGACTTCGCGGCCCGGTTTGACCAGTTTGACGACGACAGCCTGGTGCACGCGCAGTTCTATCCGCAGGTGGTGGACTTCGTGAAGCGCCACAGTGGCGCGCGGCGGGTGGTCGTTTTTGACCACACCATCCGCAAGCGCCTGCCGGCCGACCTGAAGCAGCAGACCACCGTGCAGCGGCCGGCGGTGATGCTGGTGCACAGCGACTACACGCCGGCCAGCGGCCCGCAGCGCGTGCGCGACATCGTTGCTGACGACGCCGACGACCTGCTGACCCGCCGGGTGGCCTTCTACAACGTCTGGAAGCCGCTCTACCGGCGGGTGGATGAGCTGCCGCTGGCGATGATCGATGCCCAGACCCAAGACCCCGCCGACCTGCTGCGCATGGATCTCAAATACCGCGAGCGCACTGGTGAGATCTATGTGATGCGCTACTCGCCGCAGCACCGCTGGTACTACTTTCCGCAGATGGAGGCCAGCCAGGCCTTGCTGCTCAAGACCTACGACTCCGAGACCGATGGCCGCGCCCGCTTCATGGGCCACAGCGCCTTTGAGGACCCCACCACGCCGCCGGACGCACTCAAGCGCGAGAGCATCGAGGTGCGCACCATGGCGTTCTTTTGACCCATCCGAGGACTTCCCCCATGCCCGAAGACTTCAAGCGCGTCGCCGACGCGGTCCTGCACCGCAGCGTCAACGTTGCCGGCGGCGTGCCCGGCGTGGTGGCCATGGCCACCGACCGCCGGGCCAACTTCTACGAGGGTGCGGCCGGCCGGCGCCAACTGGGCCAGGACCAGCCCATGACCACCGACTCGGTGATGGCGATCTTCTCCACCACCAAGGCGCTGACCGGCACCTGCATCATGCAGCTGGTCGAAGAGGGCAAGGTCAGCCTGGACGACGCGGCCAAGATCTACCTGCCCGAGATTGCCGAGATCCAGGTGCTGGACGGTTTTGACAGCGCCGGCCAGCCCAAGACGCGCGCGCCCAAGCGCGACATCACCGTCAATGACCTGATGCTGCACATCAGCGGCTTTTGCTACGAGTTTTTCAGCCACGACGACCTGAAGTACCGCAGCGCCAAGGGCATCCCGACCGTGGTGTCGAGCAGCTTTGCCTCGATTCGCACCGTGCTGCTGCACGACCCGGGCGAGCGCTGGACCTATGGCGTCAACATCGACTGGCTGGGCCGCATCGTCGAGCAGCAGCGCGGCAAGCGGCTTGGCGAGGTGATGAAGCAGCGCATCTTCGATCCGCTGGGCATGGTCGATATCGGTTTCACGATGAGCGAGTCGATGAAGGCGCGCCGGGCCACCATCCACGACCGCGCGATGGACGGCAAGCTCACGCCGCTGCCCGACCTGGTGCTGCCGCAGCCGCCCGAGATGGACATGGGCGGGCACGGGCTGTATGCCAGCGTGGGCGAGTACATGAAGTTCATCCGCATGATGCTCAATGACGGCGCCGGCCCGAACGGCCGGGTGCTGAGGGCCGAGACGGTGGCGCAGATGTGCCGGAACGGCCTGGGGGCGCTCAAGAGCGGCGGCTGGGACACGTCGATCCCGTCGCTGTCCAACGACGGCGAGTTCTTCCCCGGCCTGCCCAAGAGCTGGGCCTACACCTTCTTGGTCAACGATGCGCCCACGCCCAGCGGCCGGCCGGCGGGCTCGCTGATGTGGGCCGGCCTGGCCAACCTGTTTTACTGGATTGACTGCCAAAGCGGCGTCGGCGGTTTTTGGGGAACCCAGATCCTGCCGTTCCAGGATGTGGCGTCCTACCCTGGCTTTGTCGACTTCGAGACCGCTGTCTACCAGCACCTGCCCCGCTGAGGGACGCCAAGCCGGTTGCCGCCGGGCACTCTTGCCGGGGCGTCCGGCAGCGGCCTCAGGCGCGCCGCCCCAGCACCGCCAGCAGCGGCCGGTCGCCCTCGGCCTTGCCGCTGATTGGCGGCTTGGGCAAGCGGGTTTTGCCGGGCTCAATGACGAAATGGTGGTCAAGCGAGTACCAGGGGCCGCTCACATCCGGCGCCGGGGCGGGTTGATCGTCATGCCGCAGCATTTGACCGACCAGCGCGCAGGTGACGCCAAATTGCACGTCCGTGTCCAGGTTCGGGTCGTCGCTGGCGTAGACCTGTGAGAACTGGGTCTTGTAGCCAGGCTTGTCGATCAGGAAGTGGATGTGGGCTGGCCGCAGGTTGTGGCGGCCCGCCGCCCGCAGCAGCGCGCCCACCGGGCCGCTGACCGGGATCGGGTAGCCGGCCGGTTTGACGCTGCGAAAGTGGACCAGGCCGTGCGCATCGCTGACGAATCGGCCGCGCAAATTCATGTCGGCCTGGGCTGGGTCCTGGTTCTCGTAAAAGCCCTCGCCCGAGCTGTGCCACACATCCACCATCGCGCCGGCCACCGGCCGGCCTTGCCGGTCAGCCACCCAGGCCTGCACGAAGATCGGCAGGCCCGGGGTGGCCGATCGCACGATCGATGCGCCCGGCGCCATCAGCGGCGCATCCTGGCGCCAGAACGGCCCCATCAGGTTGGCGGTGGTGGGCTGGCGGCCGGCGTCGCCGTTGTTCATCAGGCACACCAGCGACGACAGGCCGAGTGAGCCGGCGGTCATCACCACCTCGTTGTGTGACGCCGTGGTCATTTGGCCAAGCTGGGCCACCAGCCCGCAGGCCTGCTGGAACTCGGCCTCGGTGAGCTGCACCTCGCGCGCAAAGGCATGCAGATGCTGCACCGCAGCGGTCATGATCTGGCGCAGCCGTGGGGCTTGGATGCGGGCCAGCTCGGCCAGCACCGCCTGCGTCAGCTCATCGGGGGTCGAGGCGATCATGGCGGCTGGTTCACACCGCAGGCTCAAACCTTGGCCTGCACCGCCGACACCGCCGCCCGCAGCGCCAGCAGGTAGCTGTCCACGCCAAAGCCGCAGATCTGGCCACGGACGATCTCGGCCAGCACCGAGTGGTGGCGAAAGGCCTCGCGCGCATGGATGTTGGACATGTGCAGCTCGACAATGGGGCAGGTCAGGATCGCCAGCGCGTCGCGGATGCCGTAGCTGTAGTGGGTCCAGGCGCCGGCATTGATCAGCACCGCATCGGTGGCGTCGGCATAGGCCTGGTGGATGCGCCCGCACATCGCGCCTTCGTCATTGGTCTGGAAGCTCTCGACCTGGGCGCCCAGGGCCTGGCCCAGGTCGGCCAGGCGGGCGTCGATCTCGGCCAGCGTGATGGTGCCGTACTGCTTGGGGTCGCGCTTGCCGAACATGTTGTGGTTGATGCCGTGCAGCATGAGGATTTTCATCGCGGGCCTTTGTCAGGGTTGAAGTCGGCGCCGGGCAGGCTTGCTGCGGCGGCCGGCAGCTTACTTCAAGGGGATGGTCAACTGGTCGATCACCTCGCGGGTGGCGGGCCGCACGCCGCGCCACCACGCAAAGGCCTCGGCCTCCTGCTCCAAAGGCCTCGGCCGGTAGCGGCGGCAGCTCACCTTTGAGGCTGGCCGAGGTGGCGTTGACGATCACGTCAAACTGCTGGGTGCCGATCTCGGCAAAGCCGCCACCGCGCAGGCCGGCGGGTGCGCCCAGCTCCATAGCCCAGGCTGGCCGCAATCTAGCGCTTGTGTTGGCCCGGCGGCGGCGCCGGGCCGCTGGGCGAGGTGTCGCCATCCGAGAAGCGGAAGGGCAGGGTGGGCTGGCCGCCGGGCGACCCACAGCGACGCCAGGCGGCCACAATCCCCTGCTTGCGTGCCAGCCGCCCATCCAGCCCAGCTTTGCCTGCCACACCGACCACCATGCAACCACCACCCAACGAGCCGATCAAGCTCTACCGCTACCCGCTGTCGGGCCACTCGCACCGCGCCGAGATGTTCATCCGAATGCTGGGCCTGCCCCTGGCGCTGATCGACGTTGACCTGCTGGCCGGGGCGCAGCGGCAGCCGGGTTTCCTGCGGCTCAACCGCTTTGGGCAGGTGCCGGTGATCGACGACGGCGGCGTGGTGGTGGCCGACGCCAACGCCATCCTCGTCTACCTGGCCTTGCGCTACGCGCCCGAGCACTGGCTGCCGCGCGAGGCCTTGCAGGCCGCCAGCGTGCAGCAGTGGCTGTCGCAGGCGGCCGGCGCGCTGAGCCGGGGTGCGGCCACCGCGCGGGCCATCAATGTCTTCCACCTGCCGCGTGACCCGCAGGCTGCCGTGCAGGAGGCGCATTGGTTGTTCGAGCGCATCGACGCGGCGCTGGCCGACAGCGGCGGGCCCTGGCTGGTAGGCGGCGCCCAGCCGACGCTCGCCGACATCGCCATCTACACCTACACCGCCCACGCCCCGGAGGGCGGTGTGTCGCTCGACGCCTATCCGGCCTTGCGCGATTGGCTGCGGCGCGTCGAGGCCCTGCCCGGCTTTGCGCCGATGGCGGTGTCGGCCACGTCGTGAGAGCACTCAAGTAGCGGCCTGGCCCGGCGCGGACAGCCCTGGCTCGATTTGCGTCGGCGGGACCCCCAGCCCTCCGCCTTTCGAGCCGTGTCCCTTTGTGTGCTGGCGAACAGACCATGGCAGCACGCCCCGATAAGCTGGGCGGCTTCTTCGGCGGGGCCGCAAAGATGTATGAATACCGCGTAGTTGAGACATGGGTAGACCAGGGTATGTGTGCGCTTCAATGTAATTTGGGCCGCTATCACATCGCGCGCGCGTTGCATTTCATGCCGCCATTGGCGGTGTCACTGAGTGGTGACAGACCTCGCCTTGGTTTTGGCATTCTCCAGTGCACCGCGTCCGGTGCGATCTTCCGGGTGATCTTTGAGTCGATCAACGATGCCCAGCCAGCGCCCGGTGCCAGCCGAACGACGAGCCAGCCGCTGCCATCGAAGCGGCCAAGCTATGCGGCAGCCGGATGAGGCGATTGACAAGGCATGCCGGCTCGGTGCCGAGGCCTGGTACTCGGACCCACAAATTTCGAAACATGAAAACATGTCTTCGTCCGCCATACGTCGCGGCCGTGCTCACCGCCGCGCTGTCCGGCACCTCGGTGATTGCAGGCACGGGAGTGGGCACGGGTGCAACAGCGTCGTCGCTGGCGCCCCAACAGCCGGCCAGGCCCAAGGCGGCAATGAGACCGGCGGCGGCCAGCAGGTTTCGGTGGGTCTTCATGCCAGCCTCACGGTTAGACCTTGCCAGCGGCAGCGGTCGGGTTCAGGTTGCCAGGCAATGGCGTGGTCAAGTACGGGAAGGTGACGCCGTAGTTGGCCGCCGTCTTGCGCACGCCGTCGGTCAGGGCCAGGCCGCCGGCCGGGGTGTCGGCGGGCTTGCAACCCACCCTCAGCGTGTCGTGGCGCCGGTCAGCACGCACAGCGCGCCCATCGCCACCCGCAATGACAGGTCCACCACGTCGTCTGCCGGGCGGCGGCCGTTCGGGAAGCCGGCGTTGTCGCCGGCCGCCACGCCCAGCGGGTTCTGCGCACCCGCCGCCGTGACCGCAATCGAGGTGTTGAGGCGCAGCATCTCCGCAGCCACCACGGTGGTCGGCTGGTTCACTCCGCTGATGCCCTTCAGGAACACCGTCACCAGGTCAGCGCGCGGGAAGTTGATCGGCGCCACGGCCGCCGGAAACAGCGACTGGATCAGCGCCGGCAGCACCGGATTGGTGACGTAGTCGGAGAAGTTCGCGGCGTCATTCTTGGGTTTGGACGCGTTGAACTTGTCCTTGTCGTCAATGCCGATGATCAGCTCATTGACCAGCGGCATGCCCAGGCGCGAGACCTGGGTCCAGGCACCACCCCTGTGGATCGGTCGGGCTTCCGACCGATTCCAGCGTGGACCGTAAATTCAAATTGACGCGGCCACTGTGCGCTGCCGTACGGTGACGGCAAAGGAGTTTCAATACACTGGGCCAAGGACAAGGTGAATGGACCCATCAGCCAGACGACCGTTGATACATCTGAATGGATCGGTGTGTAGGCGGGTTTCGGTGACCGGCCAGCCGATGCAGTCGGGTGCCTGCACGCCTATGATGCAGAACATGCCCAAGCACCACACCCAGCGCGTTGCTGAGCCCAACCAGTCTGGCTGGGCAATACTGCGTCAAGCCCTGGTTGTGGCGCCCCGCCGGGTGCCGGCGCTAACCTATGGTGTGATCGACGCGCGACACGCGGTTGCGGTCGTTGCGCGCGCCAAGATGCCTGACTTTTGGTGCAACAGAGCATGAGGCTCGATGCCGCCCGGCTGGCAGAGTTGCGCCGAGCCTTGATTCTTGATTCGGGCCCGGAACGCGCCTACGACGACATCACGCGTTTGCTGGCCACCAGCTTGGCCGTTCCGATCACGATGGTGAATCTGTTGGATGCCCACCGCGATTGGTTCAAGTCCCGGGTTGGCATTCAACAATCAAAATCGCCGGCAATCACTTCATTTTGTGAGGCCTTCTTCAGCACCTCATGCGACCTCATCCTTGTCGAGGACACCCTGCTCGACCCGCGGTTCAAAGCGCATCCTCTGGTGATGGGCCAGCCCAACATTCGTTTCTATGCGGCGGCTCGGCTGAGCGTGCGCGGTGAGACCGTCGGCACGCTCTGTGCTTGTGATTTTCGACCCCGGCAATTGACGATCGAGCAGCTGGAACAATTGCGAGCACTGGCCAGTGCGGTGGTCGAATTGATTGGCAGCCGCAGCACGGTCAGAGAACAGACGCCCGCAGGAACCTGAGCCGCGCTGGCAAACGACCGTTTCGGCGGGATTCACCCTGAGACCTGGCGCCGGGTTGCGCGCTGGATCCGAAAGAGTGCCATGTTCAATCCCTGGTTGAAGAAGAACCCGTTCATGAGCTTGTGGCTGAGCGCTGCAAACCGCGCGGCGGGCAGCTTGCGTGGCCAGGCCACAGCCCAGGCCAAGCGGCAGTTGAAGGCTGCAGTGACAGCGGCCGCCGACGAGAACAGCAAGCTCTGGTCTGCAGCCATGGTGCCCCCTGCCGCGAAGAAGAAGGTGACCCGCAAGCGCTGAGCGCTTTGCCGAGGCGGCACGCGCAGATTTAAATTGCGCTTCTGTCCTACAAATCGACGGGGAGTCGAGTGCTCGGCCAATGATCGCGTCTGGACGACGATTCAGCAGCCTTGCTTCAAGAGCGAGTCCTGTGAGTCGATCTCCCTTCGTTGTTGTCGAGCATCCTTCGCTTGCGCTTTTGGCTTGCCCTTTTCAAAAGAGGTTCCCCGATGAAAACTCAATCCCAGCTCACTGTCAGTCTTGCCCACGTCGCCAAGTTGATCGACGGCATTGCAACCGCCATGCTGACCACCGTTGAAGCCGACGGGGCTTTGGCCAGCCGGCCGATGGCAGCCCTGGAAATGGATGCCCATGGCGCCCTCTGGTTTTTCACTGACCTGCGCTCATCCAAGGTCGAGCATCTGCGAGTAGCCAACCTCAGCTTCACTGACCCGGGGCATGGCACCTATGTATCGCTGTCGGGCCGGGGCGAGATAGACACCGACCGCGGGCGCATTGAACGTCTTTGGACGGCATTCGCCAAACCTTGGTTTCCAGACGGCCCGGACTCGCCGAACCTGGCACTGCTGAAGTTCATTCCCGACGCTGCAGACTACTGGGACGCTCCCCACAGCAAGATGGTCCGCGCCTTTGGTGTGATCGCGTCGATGGTGGCAGGCAAGCCGATTGCGATGGGTGAGCATGGCTCACACACCGGCTTGTCATCCGGTGCATCGTCCGCCGGAGCCAGATCGTGAAGAAGCCGATGATCGCGGACAAGCTCAAACCAGCGGCGGCGAAGCCCGGCCCCTTGCCCTCGGCCCAGGCGCAAATGAGCCAGGCCCAGGCGCTCGCTGTCGCGATGCCATTCAATGCGAACAAGCCGTTCGAGGTGGGCCGCGACAACGCCGTCGCGCCGCCGCGCGGGGCCACCTCGTCGGTCGCCGCCCCGTTGGCATCGGCCAGCACGCTGAGCGAGCACAACCCGTCGGCCAAGACCGGCGATGGCCCACCGCCTGGCGGACGCAGCGCGTCGTCGGGTTCGCTGGCAGGCGTGCGGTCAGACGCTGCAGCCCAGGCGATGACCACCAACCAGGGTGTGGTGATTGGCGACAACCAGAACTCACTGAAAGCAGGGCTGCGCGGCCCGACCCTGCTCGAAGACTTCATCCTGCGCGAGAAGATCACCCACTTCGACCATGAGCGCATCCCGGAGCGCATCGTGCACGCCCGGGGCTCGGCAGCGCATGGCTACTTCGAGGCCTATCAGCCGATGACAGCGGTCACGCGCGCAGCGCCGTTCCAGGCCGCCGGCAAGATCACGCCGGTGTTCACGCGCTTCTCGACGGTTGCCGGTGAGCGCGGCTCGGCAGACACCGCGCGCGACATCCGCGGCTTTGCCGTCAAGTTCTATACCGACGAAGGCAATTGGGATCTGGTGGGCAACAACATCCCGGTGTTTTTCATCCAGGATGCGATGAAGTTCCCTGATCTCGTGCATGCGGTCAAGCCCGAGCCGCACAACGGCATGCCGCAGGCCGCATCGGCCCACGACACCTTCTGGGATTTCGCCTCGCTGATGCCCGAGACCACGCATACGCTGATGTGGGTGATGTCGGATCGCGGCATTCCGCGCAGCCTGCGCATGATGCAGGGCTTTGGTGTGCACACCTACCGGCTGGTCAATGCGCAGGGCGAGTCGCAGTTTGTGAAGTTCCACTGGCGCCCCAAGCTGGGCACGCATTCGCTGGTGTGGGACGAAGCCGTCAAGATCGCCGGCGCCGACGCTGACTTTCACCGCCGCGATCTGTGGGAGGCGATTGAATCAGGCGAATACCCCGAATGGGAATTGGGCCTGCAGATATTTACCGAGGCCCAGGCCGAGGGCTTCAGCTTTGACGTGCTCGATGCCACCAAGCTGATCCCCGAGGAGCTGGTGCCGGTGACGCCGGTGGGCCGCATGGTGCTCAACCGCAATCCGGACAACTTCTTTGCCGAGACCGAGCAGGTCGCGTTCTGCACCGCCCATGTGGTGCCCGGCATCGACTTCAGCAACGACCCCTTGCTGGCCGGTCGCATCCACTCCTACCTCGACACCCAGATCACCCGGCTGGGTGGTGCCAACTTCCATGAGATCCCGATCAATGCGCCGCTGGCCCCGGTGCACAACAACCAGCGCGACGGCCTGCACCGCCAGGCTGTGCCGCGCGGCCGGGTTGCCTACGAGCCCAATTCACTGGGCGGCGGCTGCCCTTTCCAGGCCGGCACGGCGGGTTTCGTGTCGTTTGCGCAGCCCGTGGACGGCGACAAGCTGCGCGGCAAGCCCGAGAAGTTTGCCGACCATTACACCCAGGCCACGCTGTTCTACAACAGCCAGACCGCTGTCGAGAAGGCCCACATCGCAGGCGGCTTCCGCTTTGAGCTGAGCAAGCTGACGGTGCCGGCAATCCGCGAGCGCATGCTGTCGTCGCTGGTCAATGTGTCAGCAGAACTCGCTGCGACTGTGGCAATGGGCTTGGGCATCGCGGTGCCCCGGGCCATGCCCAAGGTGTTGGCGCAGCCCGCCAAGCCCGAGGTCACGCAGTCGGCCGCGTTGTCTCTGACGGCCTTGCCGGGCGACGGCGGTATCCGCTCGCGCAGCGTGGCGATCCTGGTGGCCGATGGCGTGGACGGCAAGGCCATCGCAGCCGCCCAGGCGGCGCTGGTGGCGGCGGGCGCCACGGTGCACCTGATCGCGCCGCGCCTGGGCCCGGTGAAACCCGTCAACGGCAAGCCGTTTGAGGCTACCGGCACGCTGGAGAACTCAGCGCCGGTGCTGTTTGACGGTCTGGTCCTGCCCGACGGCGACGCTGGCCTGAAGGCGCTCGGCAGCCATGTCGAGGTGATGGATTTCATCAGCAACCAATACCGGCATGGCAAGACCATGCTGGTGCTCGGCGCCTCGGCAGCACTGCTGGACAGGGCGGGCGTCCAGGCGACGCTGGCCAATGGCCAGCCTGACCCCGGCATCGTGATGGCCGGCACAGCGCTGGCTGACGCGGCTTTGGCGGGCTTCATCGCTGCGCTCGGCAGACACCGTCATCCCGAGCGTGAGGCAGCAGGGCCGGCGCGCTGAGCGGCGCACGGCCCTGAATGCAAACCCGGTGGGTCAGTCAGCGCCGTAGGGGGTGCCGTAGAACTTGTGCACGCCAGTCGCCCAGGTCTTGTCCGACATCGACGGCCAACGGTCCTTGTCGAAGCCCGGCGCGTCCTTCAGGGCTTCTTTCTGGACATTCAGCGTGAATCGCTTGTTGACGGTGTCCAGCACCAGCGCTGCCCAGGGCACCGCAAAGAGCTTGTCCCCCATGCCAAGCAGGCCGCCAAATGACAACACGGCGTAGGCGACCTTGCCCGACGCCATGTCGATCATGAACTCTTTGATGTCGCCCAGGTCCTCGTTATCCCGGTTGTAGACGTCGTTGCCAAGCAGGGTGTCGGCACCCATCAGGGCAGGGCCCGGCCCTGAGCTGCTGTTGGCGTACATGCCAAAGTTGTCGCGCGTAACGTAGTTGGTTTCCATGATTTCCCCAGAGGTGTGGCAACAGTTTGGTCATCAATGCGCCGGCCCGGTTGGGCGCGGACGGCATCCGACCGCCGAGTGCTAACGCGATGGCCGTTGAGGCCCGCCAGCACTTCGAAGACCATAGAGGGCCCCGCGCTGGCGGTCTGTGCGAAGCCGAACCCAAGCCGGGTCAGGCCGGCGGCGCTGCGCCGGGGCGGCTGGACGCCTTTGGCTCAGCACTGCGGGTCAGCGCCACAAAATTGCGGGGGCCAGCAGGGTCTGCGCTGATGTGGACAGTGACCAACCGGTCTGGCGTGTCCTTGCTGCACAGCAAAAGCCGGCTTGGCCCCGCTTGCCCGCCTGCGGCCTGGCTCGAGACCAGTGCCATCAGCCTGGGCCGACTGTCCAGCGACAGAAAGCTGTCGAGGCCCATGCCATAGGCGTCCTCGCGCTCGATACCCAGCATCGCCGCGCCGGCATGGTGAGTTCGTGCACGACAAATCGGGCATGGATCGTGAAGCGGCCGCCGACGGGCTGAAAGTCGCAGTGCTCGATCTGCCGGCGCAGCGCGGTTTCGAGATCGACGCGCGACTCGCGCAACTCCTCGGCCTACAAGTCGAGTTCGATCTGGTGCATCTGCAGCTCGTACAGCAGTGTCAGCGCGTCGGCTGCGGTGGCCGGGTCAGACGCCAGTGCACGCAGCACGCCCAGCGCATCGGTGGCACGGACCGTGGCGCCATTGACGTCATTCAGCCGGTAGGCAGCGCGAGTCCGCAGGTCTGCCGAGCGCGCCGGGTCGTTTAAATAGTCGAGCATGAGAACCACGCCCTGGATGACATTGGCCAGCATGCGGTAGGGCATGATTCGCACGGTGAACCAACAATTGTCGCTGGTCGCAATCTGTTTCTCTCGCTGAATGCCAACGTGCGCAGCGTCTTTTTCACGTCGGCATGCATTTGGGGGTAGATCAGCGTGCTGGCCAGCTCGCTCAGGGGCCGGCCGACATCGCCATCGCGCAGATGAACCACCCGCGCAATCTGCTCGGTGAAGCGCCGCACATTGAGGTCTTTGTCGAGAAACAGCGTAGCGATGTCGGTGCTGTTGAGCAGGTTCTGCATGTCGCTTTGCGCAAGTGCCAGATCGTCAAGCTTGGACTGCAGCTCGGCATTGATCGTCTGCAGCTCCTCATTCATGGGCTGCACCTCTCCCTTGGAGGTCATCAATTCTTCATTGGCGACCTGCAGCTCTGCTTGCGAGGCGCGCATCTCCTGGCGCAGCGCATTCACCTCCTCGCGTGATCGGGCCAGCTCATCGCTGACGGCTGCATCCATGGGCCCCGCAGTCTTTGCCCGTCGGCGCCAGCTGGGCGTGGCCGGCGCGTCGCGGAAAACAATCATCGCCATGCCTTCAAGCGACTTGGGCTGGCCGATTGCCTGCACGGTGATGTCGGCGCTGGCAGTTGCCGAGTCATCGAGCCGCAAGCCGCGCAGTTCGACCGCTGTGTGCTCCTGCAGGGTCGTCCTCAAGGCGACGGCCAAATGGGCTCGAATGGGCGGCCGCGCCATGACGTGATTATTCCAGTTGGCCTTGCCGGCCGCGGGCTCCAGAAAGCGGCCGGTGCGCCCGCTGATGTAGACGATGTCCCCGCCTTCTTCCGGTGCAGCGGCACAAAAAGCGATTGGGCCCGGCCGACGGTTTCTGAGTTGCCCAGCATCAGCGTGCCAGCTCACGCTGGTAGAAGGCCGCAATCTGCTCGAACGCCGCATCGCGCTGGCGCGCATCGAAGCCGGGCTCGGGCAGGCCACCGCGTGGCTGCTGCGCCACCGCTGCGCGCGCCAGGCTGGCCGGCCAGGGTGACAGCAGGTCCATGTGGGCGGCGCCTGGCAGGTGGCTGAGCAGCGTGCAGGCGCCGCAGTCGCGCAGCAGGCGGGTTGAGTGGAATGCCGGTAGCAGCCAGGTGTCCTGGCCGGCGCTGACCACCCCCACCGGCACCCGAACCCGCGCCAGGCTGGCGGTGCTGAGGATCGCCGTCAAAGGCACTGCCAGTGTCACGGCGGCCACCTGGGGGTCAGGGCGGATCTCGTCCTGGGCCGTGGCCGGTGTGCGGCCGCCGTGCACAAGCCTCAGCTCGGCGGGCAGCAGCCCGTCGGGCACATTGCGGGCGCGCTCGTAGCTGGCGCGACGTGCGGCCTGGGTCTGCGGGTCGGTCAGGCCGTTGAAGCAGAAGCCGAAGTCAGCATCGGCTTGCGCCTGGCAGTGGCGCACCAGGTCCAGCAGCCGCCACTGCGCGCCGGCCAGTGACAGCGCGGTCACGCCGCCGGCCGACATGCCGTGCACGCCCACCCGGTCCAGTGCCAGCAGGCCCTGCCACTGCGGGAGGCTGGCCAGCGCATCGATCACCCGCGTTACCTCTAGCGGCCGCTGGGCCCAGGACGCCGGGCCGGCCTGCGAGCTGTCCTGATAGTTGTCGCCCCGGTGCAGCGGCTGCGCCACCACAAAACCGGCCCGTGCCAGCGTGGCCGCCAGGGCGTGGTCGGCCAGCGGGCTGCCGCCGGTGCCGTGCGACAACACCACCAGGCGGCGTGTGCCCGGCAGCGGCGCGGCGTCGCGGGCGACGGTCAGCTCAAACGGCCCGAAGGCCTGTGGCACTGCCCGCTGTGCGGTGGGATAGACCAGCGTCACCGGCAGATCGCCGACTTGCAGCAGGGCCATGCCGACCTGGGCCTGGGCGTTGGCGACCAACACCAGGCTGAGCACCAGGCCCAACACCAGGGCCAGCACAGGCAGCAGGCTGCGTTGCAGGGCGCTGGCGGCGCGACGACAAGGGGTGGCGATGTTCATGAGGGTTTGCTCCAGCCCTGCCGTCAGGGCCCAGGGTTGCACTGTGCCGCTGGCGTGATCGGCCGGCCAGGGCGCTGCGACAAAGCAGTGCCAGGGCGGCGCCAGGTGACGCTGGCCGGTCGCGAACTGCCCGGTTCGGCGGCCGGTCGTGGCCCGCTCGGGGTTTGTGAGTCTTCAAGCGCCCGTTCAGCCATTCGCATTGGCCCGCCTGGTGCTAATTCATTTTGATGATTGACCAGCACCGGCGAGGGATGTCAATCAGCAGGCTCTGTCGCATAGTGATGCTGCGCCCGGTGGCCGACTGCATGTCCCATTCGAAACCGGGTGCAATGCTCTCTATGCGTCTTCAACAATATTCAGGGAGTCCTTTGATGCGCAATACCCTATTTGTCATGGTGGCCGGTGCCGGCCTGCTGTCTGCATGCGGAGGCGGTGGCAGCGCCGATTCCACGCCCGTCACGCCTGCCAGCACCACTGCCACGGTGGCCCTCAGCGGCACCGCCGCCAAAGGCCTGATGGCGGGGGCCGATGTGGATGTCTTTGCCGTCAAGGCCGACGGCAGCGTGGACGCCACTTCGCTGGGCCACACCACCACCAGTACCGCCGGCACTTACAGCTTGACGTTCACAGGCAACAAGGATCAACCGTATGTGGTGCGCGTCAGTGCCAATGCTGTTACCACCCACCAAGACGAAGTGACCCAAACCAGCCAGCCATTGCCAGCAGGCTTTGTGATGCGCTCATTGGTCACGCCCACCGCCGCTGGTTCGGTCACCACGATGGCCAGCATCACGCCGTTCAGTGAGATGGCGGTCGCGGCCGCAGCCAAGGCCACGGGCGGTTTGACGGCCGCCAACGCGGCGCAGGCGGTGTCGGCTGTGAGCCAACTGCTGGGCTTTGACCCCACCACGGTGGCCGCCAGAACGGTGGCCGACGCAACCGGCGCCAATGAGCAAAAGCTGGCGGTGATGCTCACTGCCGTATCGCAGTTGGCCAACACCAATGGCCTGGGTTGCAGCACGGGCAGTGGTGGCGACAAGACCAAGTGCGTGGTCGATGCATTGGCTGCGGCTGCCAGCAAGGACTCCATCAAGCTGGGCAGTGCCACCAACGATGTGTCGGCCAAACTTGCTGCGGCCGTCACCACCGTACTGACCAGTGAATCCGTGCGTGCCAAGGTGGATGCCGCCGTGCTGACCACGGTGGTGGCCAATCTGGGCTGTGTCAGCAGTTGTGCGGCAGCGGCCGCCGGCACCCCGCCTGCTGCGCCCAGTGCAACGGCCACGGCCATCGCGGCGGCCAGGCTGCTGTTTGGCCAAATCAAGACCGACTGGGCTGCGATGTTCAGCACCGGTGGCGCCTCGGCCATCGCGGGCGGGGCGCTCAACAAGGAGGCCTTCAAGTTCAAGACCGTGATGGAGAACGCTCAGGTGCCGGCCGACATGTTGGCCAAGGATGTGGGCGCAATCTTGACCGGCATTGACCTGTACAACGATTTCAAGTCGGGCCGCAGCACCGCAAACTTTCGCGACCGCGGCGATGCCAGCCAAGTCACCAAGGGTGCCATTTCAGCGACTGATCCATCGCCGCCCGTGGGGTGCTCGCTGTATGCGGCCAACAACGCGACTGGCCCACTGGCCACGTCCGCCGCAGCCGTCGGCTCGATTGCCTGTACTTCGCGCTTCTACATCACCAGCAGCGGAAGCGGCGCCAGTTTTGTGCGCACCACATGGCGCCAGAGTTTCGTGATGGTCCCTGATGCCAATGGCGGCTATGCCTACCAGGGGCGAGCCAGGCGCAGCGTCACCACCTGCAGCGCGCCGCCCATCGTCTGCTCGCAGACCATCAACGAGAACATGCTGGCCAATGCCGGCAATGCTGACCCCACCTTCGACGGCACGGTCACGCCGGTGCTGAGCGCCGCGTTTGGCGACATCCAGTCATTCACCCTCAGCGGCAAGCTGCCGCCCGCGTTCACGCTGGGTGGCAATACGCTGGTGGGCGCTGGCCATCAGGTCAACATGACGGGGACCCAGACCGTGGCTGCGGTGGGCGATGTGCTCTCTACGCTGCAGGGCAGCCTGGCAACCCTGGACAGCAGCGGCGCGGTTTTGTCCACCCTCACCGTCAAGCCCGGCAGCAGCCTGGCCAACAGCCCGGTCAGCGTGGACGCCCATGGCAACGAGGTTGCCCCTGGCTCGGCGTCGGCGGTGCGCACCTCGGGGGGCCATTTGAGCGCCATGACGCTGAACTTGGTGTATGGCCTGCCAAGTGCCGAGTTCGAGGGCGTGCTGTCCATGACCGATGCCGTCTGGGACAAGTCGGGCACCTCATTCGCACCGACCAAGGCCAGCTTGAGCGGCGCGTTGCGCAATCTTGGCAGCGCGGGCAGTACCGAGTTCCTCAAGGGCAGCTTTGCTGCCACGCTCACGGGCTATGGCGCCTTTGATGCCACCCAGCCCCGCACTCCCAGCAACAGCTTCCAACTCAGCGCAAGTTTTGCGGGCAGCCTGACCGCCAGCAACCGGCCGGCCTTGGAATTCACGCTGGGCACGAGCACCAATGCCACAGAGATTGCGGCCAGCGCCGTCAAGCAATTGACACTGCAGTACCGCACGCTGGTGGCCGGCGTGCCGCGCACGGTGGTATCACTGACCGGTGACCGGCTGGCCAACGGTGACTACGCGGTCAAGTTAACCGAGGCCACGTCCAAGTTGTCGCTGGCATGGACCGGGAGCCCGTCAACGGTGGACCTGCTGGTCAATGACAGCACCAAGATTGGCAGCCTCGATGCCGGCAGCGGCCTGCTCACCTTTGTGGATGGCAGTTTCATGTCACTGGACATCGGTTTGTGAGGGCATTGATGGACGCCTTGGCCCCCCGCTCTGCCCACGGCGTGGGGGCTGTCTGAAGCCCTTGTTTATGCGGGCAGTGGCGGCTGCCCTTGCAGTGGCGCCGCCGCTGTTGGCCTGGCAGACCGCAGTAGCAGGCAGCAGTGCGGCCGACACTGCCGATGGTCCGCTGTGGCAAATCTCGATGAGCAGCGACCGGCACAACGATGCGCTGATGTTGTCGGTGCCCGGTGACGACAGTTGGCGGCGCCTGGCGCCGCGCAGTGGCCTCAATCTGGCCTACCACGACGATGAGGCGCGCCTGTCTCGCCGCCAGGGTGGCTGGACCTGGTCCTTGCTGGCGCGCAATCACGCCACGCTGGTGGCCGGACAGCAAGCCTTGGCGCTGGCCGCCCTGATTGCGAATCGACGGCAGCCAGCGGCCGACGCGCAGTGGCAAGCCGATGTGCATCTGCGCGCATTTGCCGGCGCCGGCTTGGCCATCGGCAACACGCGGGCGCTGGCGCCCGGCTGGCAGGTGCACTGGGAGGCCCAGGCGCTGGCCTTGAGCCGCTGGCGCGCGCGCGATCTGGCAGGGCCGGTGCGCTACGGCGCAGCAGCAGGTCAATACCAGTTTGATCTGCAATCGCAAGAATTGGACAACCGGCTCAGATCCCCATTTCTCCAAGGTTCTGCCAGCCAGGGTGCCGGCCTGCTCTTGGCCGGCGGGCTGGCGTGGGAGGGTGGCGGCACTTGGGCACGCGCCCGGCTGCGTGATGGCGGTTGGCTGCGCTGGCGCGGCCTGCCGCAACAGCGGGCCACGCTCGACACCGCGACCGAGGCTTTGGATGCCGATGGGTTTCTCATCTACAAGCCGCTGGTGGTGGGGCGCACCGTGCAGGCTGCCGTGCAGCGTTGGCTGCCATGGCGCGGCCAGGTGGCAGGGGGTGTGATGCTGGCCGGCGGCCACAGGCTGGGGCTGCAATTGGACACTTTGCCTGGCTTCGGCGTTTTGCCGGCGCTGCAATGGCAGCGCCCCGCGCTGGCACGAGAGAGCTTGGCACTGGGCGCTGAATGGCGGGTGCACGAGCGCCGGCTCACCTTGTCAGCCGGATGGCAAGGCGTCTATTTGCGCGTAGGCGCGGACCGTCCAGGCCCCGCAGCGCAATCGCGCGAACTGGGACTGGCCTACAGCTACAACTTTTGACGCAAGGATGGTGGTCGGGCGCGCCAATCGCACCCGGCGTTACAACAACGGCCGCAGCGACAGCGCGCAATCCTGCAGCAGCGGCACAAAGCGCTCGACTAGCTGCTCGCGGGTTTGCGGCTGCATCGGCAGGGTGGTGCTCACCGCGCCCTTGCAATCCCCCCTTGCGGTCCTTGAGCGCCACCGACACGCCATGCAGGCTGGCATCGGATCCGGCGGGCTTCGACCTGGTGATCAACGCCTCACTTTTGGGCCTGAACGCCGACGACCCCTTGCCCATCGACGTGGCACGCCTGGACGCCGACACCGTGGTGGTCGACATCCTGATGAAGCAGCTCACCACCCTGCTGCTGCGGGCCTGTGCGGCGCGCGGCATCACCGCCCATGCCGGCCACGAGATGCTGGTGCAGCAGACGCCAGAATATCTGGCGTTTTTTGGCTATCCCGAGATCACCCAAGCCGTGCAGGCCGACCCATCGGCGGTGCGTGCGCTGCTGTTGTGCCCATGATTTGCAGTATCCGCAGCAGCTTCACCCAGGACACGGCGATGCCCAAGGTGGCGCGCTACATCGCCAATGGCCTGAAGGCCAGGACGGTGGCGCTGGTTTACGTCAACAACGATTTCGGCAAGGGCGGGCGCGACGCCATCACCAAGGCCCTGGCCGATGTCGGCGTCAAGGTGGCGGCCGATATCTCCACCGATTCGGGCCAGGTCGATTTCTCGGCGCCGGTGCTCAACGCCAAGCAGTCGAATGCGGATGCGATCTTTGTCTACACCAACGAGGAAGAATCGGCCCGCGCGCTGCGCGAGCTGCGCAAGCAGGGTGTGAGCAAGCCCATCGTCGGCGAGACCACGCTGACTGGTCAGAAGGTGATCGAGCTGGCCGGCGATGCCGCCAACGGCGCTTTTGCCCATGTCGGCCTGACGGTGGACGCGCCCAACCCGCTGATGTTGAAGTTCAAGGCCAACTTCTACCAAAACTACAAATACATCTCCGACCACAACGGCATCAAAGGCTACGCCGGCGCCTACCTGCTCAAGGCCGCCATCGAGCGTGTCGGCAAGGCCGACCGGGTGGCGGTGGCCAAGGCCCAGCACGGCCTGATCGTGACTGCCGCCAAGACGCCGGGCGTGATCATGGATGTCAGCGTGGATGCCAACGGCGACCTGGCCACTTGCGGGGTGGCGGTGCTGGTGCTGGGCTGGGCCTTCAAGCGCGGCATCGTTGGCCCGCTGCTGCGCTTCGGCATGATGCCCATCGTGGTCGCAACCATCGGCCTGGCGATCGCCGCGCGCAACGGTGTGCGCGCCGGCTACAGCGCCGGGGCCCATGCCTTCCCCAGCCTGTTTGCCGACAAGCTCTTCAACATTGCCGGCGTGACCATCACGCTGGCCGACATCGGCACCCTGGTGCTGGCGCTGGTGCTGGCGCTGGTGCTGGGCACCCAGGCCTTTCTGGGCAAGACCGTCACCGGCCGGGCGATGCAGGCGGTGGCGCAAAACACCGACAGCGCCACCGTGCTGGGCATCAATGTGCCGCGCATGATCTTCTACACCTTCGCGATCAATGCGCTGCTGGCCTGCGCGGCGGCGCTGCTGGTCACGCCCACTTATCTTGCCAAGTTCGACATGGGCGAGTCGCTGGGCAACAAGGCCTTCTTCGCGGCCATCATCGGCGGCTTCAACAACAGCCGGGGTGCACTGCTGGGCGGCATCATCGTCGGGGTGGCCGAGAACCTGGCCGCCGCCTACATCTCACCGGCCTACAAGGACGCGGTGGCCCTGGTGCTGTTCATGGGGGTGATCTTGTTCAAGCCGCA
>JANLZT010000727.1:0-2045 GCA_031366465.1 Betaproteobacteria bacterium
GCTGGGCCGCGCGGATTTCAAGAACCTGGTCAGCTTCACCTCGCTCAGCAAGCGCAGCAATGTGCCGGGGCTGCGCTCGGGCTTTGTGGCGGGTGATGCGGCGCTGATCCGGCAGTTTCTGCTCTACCGCACCTACCACGGCTCGGCGATGGGCCCGCTGGTGCAGGCGGCCAGCCTGGCGGCCTGGGGCGACGAGGCCCATGTGCTGGCCAACCGGGCGCTGTACCGCAGCAAGTTTGCCCAGGTCACGCCGTTGCTGGCCGAGGTGCTGGATGTCGCACTGCCAGACGCCGGTTTTTACCTGTGGGCCGGTGTGCCGTCGGCCGGCGGCCAGCCCGGTGACGACATCGGCTTCGCCCAGCAACTGCTCGCTCAATACAATGTCACGGTGTTGCCGGGCAGCCTGCTGGCGCGCGCTGCGCACGGCCACAACCCCGGCGCCGGCCGCATCCGCATGGCCCTGGTGGCCGGCACCGACGAGTGCAGCCAAGCCGCCCAGCGCATCGCCCAGTTCACCCGCGCCTACCGGTCAGCCCAGCGCTGACGCCTCATTGAAATCCTCAAGCCCACCATGACCGCCACCAACCCGCAAGCCCTGCAAGACCTGATCGAACTGGCCTGGGAAGGCCGCAACAGCCTCGGCCCGACCACCGCCGACCCCCAGATCCGCGAGACCGTCGACCATGTGATCGGTGAGCTGAACGCCGGCCGTATCCGGGTGGCCGAGCGGCAATCGGTAGGCCAGTGGACGGTCAACCAGTGGATCAAGAAGGCGGTGCTGCTGAGCTTTCGCTTGAATGACAACCAGGTGATGCGCGCCGGCGAGCTGACCTTCTTCGACAAGGTGGCCACCAAGTTCTCGCATGTCGATGAGGCCGCCATCCGCGCCTCGGGCGTGCGGGTGGTGCCGCCGGCGGTGGCGCGGCGTGGCAGCTATTTGGCCAAGGGCGTGGTGTTGATGCCCAGCTACGTCAACATCGGCGCCTATGTGGACGAGGGCACGATGGTCGACACCTGGGCCACTGTGGGCTCGTGCGCGCAGATCGGCAAAAACGTGCATTTGAGCGGCGGCGTCGGCATCGGCGGCGTGCTCGAACCCCTGCAGGCCAACCCCACCATCATCGAGGACAACTGCTTCATCGGCGCCCGCTCCGAGGTGGTGGAAGGCGTGATCGTCGAGGAGAACTCGGTCATCAGCATGGGCGTCTACCTCGGCCAGAGCACCCCCATCTACGACCGCGAGACCGGCCAGACCAGCTATGGCCGCATCCCCGCCGGGTCGGTGGTGATCAGCGGCAGCCTGCCGCGCGACGGCGGCAAGTACAACCTGTACTGCGCGGTGATCGTCAAGAAGGTCGATGCCGGCACGCGGGCCAAGACCAGCATCAACGAGCTGCTTCGTCCCTGAGCCCGACACCGGACCGCAGCTTGAACAGATGAAAGATCGGGGCTGACATGTCAGGTCGAATGGACAAAGTCATGCGCCTGATGGCCGAGCGCAAGGCCTCGGACGTCTTCCTGTCGGCCAATATGCCGATCCTCATCAAGATCGAGGGCCAGATGTTGCAGCTGTCTGACCAGGTGCTGACGCCCGCGCAACCGCGCCAGTTGCTGGCCGAGGTGCTGAGCCCGCAGCAGCTTGAAGAGCTGGACGACACCGGCGAGCTGAACCTGGCGATCGCGATCCAGGGCGTGGGCAGCTTCCGGCTGTCGGCCTTCAAGCAGCGCGGCACGGTGGCCGGCGTGGTGCGGCACATCCCGCACGCCATCCCACCGCTGGAGTCGCTCAACGTGCCGCTGCTGCTGGGCCAGCTGGTGCTGGAAAAACGCGGCCTGATCCTGATGGTGGGCGCCACCGGCTGTGGCAAGAGCACCACCCTGGCGGCCATGCTGGAGCTGCGCAACCGCAACCTGCCGGGCCATATCCTGACCATCGAGGAGCCCATCGAGTTCTTGTTCCAGAGCAAGAAATGCGTGGTCAACCAGCGCGAGGTGGGCCGCGACACCGAGTCGCTGCAAGTGGCCCTGCGCAACGCGCTGCGGCA
>JANLZT010000757.1:0-2214 GCA_031366465.1 Betaproteobacteria bacterium
GTGGAACGCCGCCGACACCGACTGCCCGCAGGCCGAGTACACCGGCATCGCGCTGGAGTACGGCACCCAGCCGGTGGGCCAGGTGCTGGATGCACTGCGCGCCGACCAATGGGCCGAGAACCACCCCGAGCTGGCCGCACCGCAGCGCGAGGCCATCCGCCGCCGGGCGCGCGATGCTTTCTACACCGACACCGATGCGTGGAAGCAGCAGGTGCTGGCGCAGGGCATTGAAGCGGCTTTCCAGGCTTTGGGCGGGCTGGCCGGGCGCTTGGTTTAGCCGGCGGCGGGCGCCGGGCGTGCCGGCATCTCGGCCTCGGCCTGGCGCTTCAAAAAGCGCCGCATCGCCAGCGAGGCCCGGTCGGCCTGGAAGGAGATCTCGGGCTGGCGGTCCGGGTACTGCGCCAGCAGCGCTTCGATGGCCTCCAGCCCGTCCACATCCTCCTGGAAGGCCTTGCGCAGCTGCTGGTGCATGAAGCCGGTGATGGCTGCATCGTCCAGCGCAAAGTTGCGCGCATGCAAGATGAAGTAGTGGCTGCTGGTGGCCGACTCGGGCGTGACGATGTGGGCGGTGCGGATGGCGCGGGAGGGCTGCGCTTCTTCGGGCTGACTGCAGGCATAGAACTTCACCGCCACCACATGCAGGCCGGGTGAGACGAAGGTGGATTCGGCGATGCGCGCCGCGTCCACCCCGTCCAGCCCGGTGGGCAGGGCCCACAGCGGCGGCAGGCGGGTGGGCAGCACCTGGCGCAGGATGGCAAAGCGCCCGGCAGCCTCGTCCAGCGTCACGTCGAAGGGCGCGCTGGCGTAGTCGGGGGTGCCAAAGCTGTGGATGTGCAGAAAGCTGAGGTGGGTGAGATCGAGCAGGTTCTCGTGCAGGCGCACATAGCTGGCTTGCAGGTGCATGCGCTCGGTGGACGAGACCCAGGCTTGGGGCTCGTCCATCCAGGCTTGCTGCGGCAAGGGCGTGGCGGCCATCGCGTCGGACGCGCCCAGCCAGATCCACACCAGCCTGCCGGCCTGGCGCAGCGGGAAGGCCCGCACCACTGCGCCGGGCGGCACTTGGGCCTGAGAGGGCACTTGCCGGCAGAACCCATCCGCGCCATAGCGCGCGCCGTGGTAGCCGCAGACGACGGTGTCGCCGTCAATCGTGCCGCGCGACAAGGGGAAGGACCGGTGGGCGCAGCGGTCCTCCAGCGCCACCGGCGTGCCGTCCAACTGCCGGTACAGCATCACCGGCACGCCCAGCAGGCGGCGCGCCAGCGGGCGCCGCGTCACCTCATCGGCCAGCGCGGCCACATACCAGGCATTGCGCACAAAGGGCGTGGTCTCGTCGGCGAGTGCGGCCTGCAGGTGCAGTGCGGCGTCGCGGATGCGGTTGGGCAATAGGGACATCAACGGCTCCGGCGGACGGGTGGCAGCTGATTGTGAACTTGGGTTGCACTGTGCCCACCCCTCGCGCCATCGGCATCCAACCCAAGGCATTGCGACCACTCTCGATGCCCAGCGAGGCGAAGACTGCGGTCCTCAACTTCCAAAGGCCACATCGGCCGCGAATTGATCGAAGTCGGCCAAGGGCTCCCCCGTCAGCGCAAACACGATCTCCCAATCGATGGCTTCGTAGGTATGCACGGCGATGTTCCGGAACCCGACCGAACGGCGCAGCCGAACAGCCAGCTCGGTGCTGATGGCGCCCATGGCCGCCAGCCTGACAAAGGTTTCGCCCATCGTGGCGGGCACGGGCTGCCGTGATGCTGCCAACACATGGGCGGCGACATCCACACAAAGCTGCACGGCTCGGCTGAGGTTGAGCACCAGCACGTCCTGCAGGTCCTCATCGGCCGCAAGCATCGCTGCCGTGGCCGGCCGCCGCTCACGCAAACGCTGAAGGCAGTGGCGCAGCGCTTCCAGCTTGCGCAGCATCACCGTCCTATCCATGCCCGCCTCCGTTCGTCCACGATGCGCTGTGCATAGGGCAGAAAGTCGGCGGCATCGATGAGATGCCGGCTGAGCAAGCGGGCGTAGTCTTCATCGCTGCCCAGCAGCCGCCGACCATGGTTCAAGATCTGCCCCAGCAGCGGTTCACCCACGGTGCACAGGTCGATCAGATCAACGGCGCGGCCGGTGGCCTCGGCCAGTTCCGCCACCAGTGCCATCTTCAACTTGGCGCCCAGTGGGCCTGCCGCCTGGACGGCAAGGTCGACATCGCTGTCTGCG
>JANLZT010000760.1:0-3032 GCA_031366465.1 Betaproteobacteria bacterium
GATCGACCTGGCGCCGGCCACCCACCGCAACCTGGAGCTGACGCAAACCCTGCGCGGTGAGCCCGCACCCACGCTGCTGTCGCTGCTCGACAGCTGCCGCACCGGCATGGGCAGCCGGCTGCTGCGCCACTGGCTGGCCCACCCGCCGCGCGACCGCAGCGGGGCCAGTGCCCGCCACGACGCCATCGATGCGCTGGTGGCCCACGGCCCCGGCGCGCTGCGCGAGGCCTTGCGCGGCGTCAGCGATGTCGAGCGCATCAGCGCCCGGCTGGCGCTGCGCCAGGTGCGCCCGCGTGAGCTGAGCGGCCTGCGCAGCACGCTGCAGGCTCTGCCCGCGCTGCGCCAGGCGCTGCCGCCGGCCGACCTGGCCCTGCCAGCCGCCCTGTTGGACCAATTGGCCAATGCCCTGCAGCCTGACCCGGCCCTGGCCGCCCTGCTGGCAGCGGCTATTGCCGACGAGCCCGCCACCCTGCTGCGCGATGGCGGCGTGATCGCGCCCGGCTTCGATGCCGACCTGGACGAGTTGCGCGACATCACCCAGAACTGCGATGCCTTTCTGCTCGCGCTCGAAGTCAGGGAGCGGGCCCGCACCGGCATCGCCAACCTGCGGGTGCAATACAACCGCGTGCACGGCTTCTACATCGAGGTCACGGCGTCGGGCCTGGACCGCGTGCCGGCCGATTACCGGCGCCGCCAGACCCTGAAAAACGCCGAGCGTTTCATCACGCCCGAGTTGAAGGCCTTCGAGGACAAGGCCTTGTCGGCGCAAGAGCGCTCGCTGGCGCGCGAGAAATGGCTGTTCGAGCAACTGCTGGATGCGCTGGCCGCCCACCTGCCCACACTCGGCGCGCTGGCCCGGGCGCTGGCCGGCATCGACGCGCTGGCCGCACTCGCCGAGCGCGCCGCCACCCTGGGCTGGTGTCGGCCGCGCTTTGTGCCCCAGCCCTGCATCGCGATCAGCCAAGGCCGCCACCCGGTGGTGCAGGCCCGGCTGATGGAGACCGGTGGACCCGACTTCATCGCCAATGACTGCCGGCTGGACGCGCGCAGCCGCATGCTGGTGATCACCGGGCCCAATATGGGGGGAAAAAGCACCTTCATGCGCCAGGTGGCGCTGATCGTGCTGCTGGCCTCGATGGGCAGCTTTGTGCCGGCAGCGGCCTGCACGCTGGGGCCGATCGATGCCATTCACACCCGCATTGGCGCCGCCGATGACCTGGTCAATGCGCAATCGACCTTCATGCTGGAGATGACCGAGGCCGCGGCCATCGTGCACGCCGCCACCGAGCACAGCCTGGTGCTGATGGACGAGATCGGCCGCGGCACCAGCACCTTTGACGGCCTGGCGCTGGCCAGCGCGATAGCTTCGCAACTGCATGACAAGAACCGCGCCTTCACGCTGTTTGCCACCCACTATTTCGAGCTGACCGAGTTCCCCACCCGGCACGAGCGCGCGGCCAATGTGCATGTCTCGGCGGTGGAGGCCGGGCAGACAATAGTCTTCCTGCATGCCATCGAGCCCGGCCCGGCCAGCCGCAGCTATGGCGTGCAGGTGGCGCGGCTGGCCGGCATGCCGGTGGCGCTGCTGCGCCAGGCCCGCAACACGCTGGAGGCGCTGGAGGCCCAGGCCCGGGCCGGGGATGCCCAGGTGGATCTGTTTGCCGCGCCGCCGGCCCCTGCCCAGGCGCCAGAGCCCTCGGCCGTCGAGACCGCGCTGGCCAGCATCGACCCCGACGCCCTGACCCCGCGCGAAGCGCTGGACGCGCTGTACCGTCTCAAATCCCTGCACCCCAACGCCGGACACCCGCCCCCATGACCTACTGCATCGGCATCCGCCTGAACGCCGGCCTCGTCTTCTTGTCCGACAGCCGCACCAATGCCGGCATCGACCAGATCAGCACCTTCCGCAAGATGATCGTCTACGAGAAACCCGACGACCGCTTCATGGTGCTGCTGTCGGCCGGCAACCTGAGCATCAGCCAGAGCGTGCGCGAGATCCTGCAGCTCGAAAAGATCGACCGCGGCCCCGACCAGCCGGCGTTGACGATCTGGAACGCCCAAAGCATGTTCGACGCGGTGCGGGTGCTGGGCGCGGCCGTGCGCCGGGTCTACCAGCAGGACGGCCCGTCGCTGAAGGCCGCCGGCATCGACTTCAACGCCAGCATGATCTTCGGCGGCCAGATCAAGGGCGAGGCAATGCGCATGTTCATGGTCTATTCGGCCGGCAACTTCATCGAGGCCACCCGCGAGACCTGTTTCTTTCAGGTCGGCGAGAGCAAATACGGCAAGCCCATCCTCGACCGCGTGCTCACGCCCGCCACGCCGCTGGACGAGGCCGCCAAGTGCGCGCTGGTGAGCATGGATTCGACGCTCAAATCCAACCTGAGCGTGGGCCTGCCGCTGGACTTGCTGGTCTACCGCGAGGGCAGCTTGCAGAGCGACCAGATCGTCTGCATCGACGAGCGCAACCCCTATTTCCAGATGATCCACAGCACCTGGGGCGAGCGTCTTCGCGAGGTCTTCGAGGGCATCACCGACCCGGTCTGGGACGGCGGCGCGGCCGAGCACCCGCTGGTGGTGGGTGCCAGCGCGCGCTACGAGCCGATGCGAAAGATCAGCAAGCCCGAGGAGCGCATCGTCTGAGGCAGTGCTAGTGCAGTGTTCGACGCTATTCGCAACATAAATCCGAGTCTTTGCCCCTGTGGCGTCGTTGCAAATCCTCGCCATGCCACTGGGCATGTCTGCGGTTTGCGCCTAGCCACAGAGGCAAATCCATCGGTTTTCTTAAGTTGCTCACAGCATCGAACACTGCACTGGCCGGCCGCGTCAACCCAGGGTGGTGGCCCGGGTGCCCGTCACGTCAGGCAAGCCGGCCTGGGCAGCCCGCTGCAGCAGGTAGGCGCCAACCAGCGCAAAGGCCGCCACGCCCGCCGCCCAGCCCCAGCCGTGCAGCGGCGACCACAGCACCAGGCCCAGGCCTGCCGCAAGGCGCGCCAGCTCCTGCCCCCGCCCCGCCAGGCCGCGCTCGCACA
>JANLZT010000127.1:0-3247 GCA_031366465.1 Betaproteobacteria bacterium
CGCGCTCGACACCCGAGGACTTGGTGATCAGCGAAAACGGGTGCTTGAACTCGTCGAGCACCTCGATGATCGACCGGGTGAGCCCCAGCTTGCGTTCAACCGGCTGGTAGGCATCGGTGACCGAGCCGATGTTGAGCAGCATTGGTTCGTAGTTGGGGGCCGACAAGGCCTCACGCAGGCGCTGGGCAGCATTGACCTTGGCGACGATCCGGGTCTCGAAATCCAGCCCGGGCGACAGGTTCAGGTAGCTGTGGGTGGGCCGGGCATAGCAGTAGATGCAGCCGTGCTCGCAGCCCCGGTAGGGGTTGATCGACAAGTCGAAACCGATGTCGGGCGAGTCATTGCCGGTGAGGATGGTCTTGACCCGCTCCTCCAGCAACTGGGTGGTGGGTGGGGCCACGACTTGGCTCGCCACCTGGTCCAGCGCGCCCCAGCCATCGTCATAGACCTCGCGCGCGTCGCGGCTGAAACGGTGGGCCAGCGACCAACCGGTGCCCCGCCCCTTCAGCAGCGGTGCAGCGGCGGGTTGCGGGCGGGTGACTGGCTGGATGGGGATGGTGCGCATGCTGTCAATATATACAGTACCTGTTCATCCGTCCAGTGGTTTCAGGGCACCGCGCAGGCGGCTCAATATTCGCCGCCCGTGCTGCCCGGCGCCAGGTTGTCGAACTTGGTCAGCGGCTTCAGGAAGGTCAGCTTGCTGGTGCCCACCGGGCCATTGCGCTGCTTGGCGATGATGATCTCGGCCACGCCGGGCTCTTTGCTGTCCTTGTTGTAGTAGTCATCGCGGTAGATGAACATGATCACGTCGGCGTCTTGCTCGATGGCGCCGGACTCACGCAGGTCGCTCATCATCGGCCGCTTGTCGGTGCGGGTCTCGACCGACCGGTTGAGCTGCGACAGCGCGATCACCGGGCACTGCAGCTCCTTGGCCAGGGCCTTCAGGCCGCGCGATATTTCGCTGATCTCGGTGGCGCGGTTTTCACCGTCGCTTTTTCCCGTGCCGCTCATCAGCTGCAGGTAGTCGATCACGATCAGGCCCAGGGTGCCGCCAAACTGGCGCGCCATGCGGCGTGAGCGGGCACGCAACTCGGCCGGGTTGAGGGCCGGGCTCTCGTCGATGTAGAGCTGGGCCTTGCCCAGGCGTTCTGCGGCCTCGGTCAAGCGGGTCCACTCGTCGTCGCGCAGCTTGCCGGTGCGCAGGCCGGACTGGTCGATGCGGCCGAGTGAGCCGATCATCCGCAAGGCCAGTTGCGAAGCCCCCATCTCCATCGAGAACACCAGCACCGGCAACTCTTCATTGACCGCCACCGCCTCGGCAATATTGATCGCCAGCGCGGTCTTGCCCATCGACGGCCGGGCCGCCACGATGATCAGGTCACCCTTTTGCAGGCCGGCCGTCATGCGGTCAAGCTCGTAGAAGCCAGTGCGCACGCCGGTCACTTCCTCGGCGCCGTTCTCAGCCAGTTCGGTCACCCGGTCAATCAGCTGCATCGTCAGCTTGTCGATGCCGATGAAGCCTTGTTTGTTGCGCGAGCCCTCCTCGCCGATCTTGAAGATCTTGCCCTCGGCCTCGTCCAGGATTTGGCTGACCTGCCGGCCCTGCGGGTTGAAGGCATTGGTGGCAATCTCGTCGCTGGCCGAGATCAGCTTGCGCAGGATGGCGCGCTCGCGAACGATCTCGGCGTAGCGCCGCAAATTGGCCGCGCTGGGCACGCTCTGGGCCAGGGCGTTGAGGTAGCCCAGGCCCCCACAGGCCTCGGCCTTGCCATTGCTCTGCAACTGCTCGAACACCGTGATCACGTCGGCCGGCTTGCTGCCGTTGATCAGCGTGGCAATCGCCGTGAAGATCTCGCGGTGCTCGTAGCGGTAGAAGTCACTCTCGCTGACCTGGTCGCCAGCGCGGTCCCAAGCCATGTTGTCGATCAACAGGCCGCCCAGCACGCTTTGCTCGGCCTCTACCGAATGCGGTGGCACCCGCAGGCGGGCGACCTCGTCATCAACCGGTGGGCTGGGCTGGGCAGTGCGGAAAACGGCAGACATCGAGGGGGGTTTTCAGGCGGAGAGGGAAGCCAGGATGATACGGGGGAGGCCCGGCCACGCCTGTGGGCAAGGCTGTGGAAATGCAGTTGACGGCCTGGGGACATTGCGGGACAAGCCCGCGCCGCCAGCGTTGACGCTGACCTCGACAGGGCCCGCACAGGCCCTGGTAATGATAAAAAAAAGCGGCCCGAAGGCCGCCTTGCACTGCACCAGGTCACAGAGCCGGTCAATCCACCTCGGGCGTGACCTTGACCGTGACCTCGACCACCACGTCGCTGTGCGCAGCCACCGAGACCGGGTGCTCGCCCACGGTCTTGAGCGGGCCGTTGGGCAGGCGTACTTGCGATTTGGCGATGTCGAAGCCCAATTTCTTGAGGCCATCGGCGATGTCGGCATTGGTCACCGAACCAAACAAGCGGCCGTCCACACCGGCCTTCTGGGCGATGGCCACGGTCTTGCCGGCCAGCTTCTCGCCCACCGCCTGGGCCGCTGCCAGCTTGTCGTTGGCGACCTTTTCAAGCTCGGCACGGCGGCCTTCGAATTCCTTGATGGCGGATTCAGTGGCACGGCGGGCTTGCTTGCTGGGGATCAGGAAGTTGCGGGCGTAGCCGTCCTTGACCTTGACCACGTCACCCAGATTGCCCAGGTTGGCGACTTTTTCGAGCAGGATGATTTGCATGGGGGCGGCTCCTTCAGACGCGGTGCTGATCGCTGTAGGGCACCAGCGCCAGGAAGCGTGCACGCTTGATGGCAGTGGTCAGCTGGCGCTGGTAGAAAGCCCGCGTGCCGGTCAGGCGGGCCGGCGTGATCTTGCCGTTCTCGCCGATGAAGTCGCGCAGCACATCGACATCCTTGTAGTCGATCTCGACCACATTGGCGACGGTGAAGCGGCAGAAACGCTTGCGCTTGAACAGCAGCGATTGCGTGTTGCGCTTGGGCTTGCGGTCTTTTGAAAACTTACCTTTACCTCTTGGCGGGGGCATGGTGAACCTCTTTCAGAATTTGGCCGACCCCACGGGGGTCGGTGTTGGATCGGTGGATGCTGGGGTGGCGAGAGCGCCAGGGGACAGCTCGGTGATGTGAAATAGCAGGCCGCGGCCGTTGCGGGTGGTGGCCAGAAAGCCGGCAAACAAGCCCGATTGACCCAATGCCATCAAGCCCAGGGGCCGTGACATGGCGCCTATCGCCATCGCCTTGATCTCCA
>JANLZT010000130.1:0-6215 GCA_031366465.1 Betaproteobacteria bacterium
TAGCCCAGCTTCTGGCCTTCGACCAGGTTCTCGTGGATGTAGTGCTGCACAAAGAACCAGGCGCCCTGGTTCTGGGGCTCGTCCTGGCACCACACCACGTCGGTGGCATGCGGGTGCTTCTTGATCTCGGCGGCAAACGCCTTGTGCGGGAAGGGGTAGAGCTGCTCGACGCGGATGATGGCCACGTCGCCAGCCTTTTTCTCGTCGCGCTTCTTGACCAGGTCGTAGTACACCTTGCCCGAGCAGGCGACGATGCGCTTGACCTTGTCGGCAGCGATCTCGGCGTTCTGCTCGGGGATCACGGTCTGGAAGCCGCCCTTGGTGAACTCGGCCAACGGCGATGAGGCGTCCTTGTTTCGCAGCAGCGACTTGGGCGTCATGATCACCAGCGGCTTCCTGAACATGCGCACCATCTGGCGCCGCAGCACATGAAATATCTGGCTGGCCGAGGTGGGCTGCACGATCTGCATATTGTTGTCGGCCGCCAATTGCATGAAGCGCTCCAGCCGGGCCGAGCTGTGCTCGGGGCCCTGGCCCTCGTAGCCATGCGGCAGCATCAGCGTCAGGCCGTTGGCGCGGCCCCACTTGACCTCGCCGCTGGCAATGAACTGGTCGATCACCACCTGGGCGCCGTTGACGAAATCGCCAAACTGCGCTTCCCAGATGGTCAGGGTGTTGGGCTCGGCGCTGGCATAGCCGTATTCGAACCCCAGCACCGCTTCCTCTGACAGGATCGAGTCGATCACCACAAACGGCGCCTGGCTTTCGGCGATGTTCTCGAGCGGCACATAGGTGCCGACATCCCATTTCTCGCGGTTCTGGTCGTGCAGCACGGCGTGGCGGTGCACAAAGGTGCCGCGGCCGCAATCCTCACCCGACAGGCGCACCGCATAGCCGCTGGCCACCAATGAGGCATAGGCCAGGCTCTCACCCATGCCCCAATCAACATTGGCGTCGCCGCGGCCCATCGCGGCCCGGTCGGCCAGCACCTTCTCAACCAGCGAATGGGCCTTGAAGTTGGCCGGCAGCGTGGTCAGGCGTTCGGCCAGGCGCTTGACCTCGGCCAGCGGCAACGCGGTATCGGCCGCATCGGTCCATTTCTTGCCCAGGAAAGGCGCCCAATCGACCGCGTATTTGCTCTTGAAGTTGGTCAACACCGGGTCGGCGGTGTGGCGGCCTTCATCAAACGCCGCGCGCAATTGCTTGACCAGGTCCTCGGGGCCGCCCTCGGGCAGCACCTTTTGCGCCACCAGCTTGTCGCCATACAGCTTGCGGGTGCCGGGGTGCTTGGCGATCACCTTGTACATCAGCGGCTGGGTCAGCGACGGCGTGTCCTGCTCGTTGTGGCCCAGCTTGCGGAAGCAAATGATGTCGACCACCACGTCCTTCTTGAACTGCTGGCGGTAATCAAACGCGATTTGCGTGCACAGCACCACCGCCTCGGGGTCGTCGCCATTCACATGCAGCACCGGCGCTTCGATCATCTTGACCACGTCGGTGCAGTACAGCGTCGAGCGGCTGTCGCGCGGGTCACTGGTGGTGAAGCCGATCTGGTTGTTGATGACGATGTGCAGCGTGCCGCCGGTGTAATAACCCCGGGTCTGCGCGAGCGCCAGGGTCTCCATCACCACGCCCTGGCCGGCAAAGGCGGCGTCGCCATGCACCAGCACCGGCAGCACCTCGGCACCGGTCTTGTCGCCACGCCGCTCCATGCGCGCCTTGCACGAGCCCTCGACCACCGGGTTGACGATCTCCAGGTGGCTGGGGTTGAAGGCCAGGCTCAGGTGCACCGCACCGCCGGGGGTGGAGATGTCGCTGGAGAAACCCTGGTGGTATTTGACGTCGCCCGACGGCAAATTCTCGGGCGCGGTGTGGTCGAACTCGGCGAACAAATCCTTGGGCATCTTGCCCAGGGTGTTGACCAGCACGTTCAGCCGGCCACGGTGGGCCATGCCGATCACCATCTCCTGCACGCCCTTGGCGCCGGCCCGCTGCACCACCTCGTCCATCGACGCGATGAAGCTCTCGCTGCCTTCCAGGCTGAAGCGCTTCTGGCCCACGTACTTGGTGTGCAGAAAGCGCTCCAGGCCCTCGGCGGCGGTCAGCCGGTCGAGGATGTGGCGCTTCTCATCGGCAGTGAAGTTGGGTTTGCTGCGGATCGCCTCCAGCCGCTCTTGCCACCAGCGCTTCTCGGTGGGGTCGGTGCAGTGCATGAACTCGGCGCCAATCGAGCCGCAATAGGTCTCGCGCAGGGCCTGCATGATTTCCCGCAGGCTCATGTTTTCGGACTTGCCGAAATAGGTGTTCGCGGCGCTGAAGGTGATGTCCATGTCGGACTCACTCAGGTCGTAGAAGGCCGGCTCCAGCTCAGGGATCTTGGGGCGCTCGGTGCGCTTGAGCGGGTCCAGATCGGCCCAGCGGGATCCCAGGAATCGGTAGGCGGCGATCAGCGACTGCACATGCACCTGCTTGCGCGCCACCGCCAGGTCGGCCGAGCTGGCCTTGAGCGCAAAGGCATTGGCCTTGGCACGCTGGGCAAAGCTCTCGATCACCGGGGCATGGGCCACATCGCGGGCCTCGCTGCCATCGGTGGCAGGCACGTTCTGCAGCTTGTCGAAATAGCTGCGCCAGGTGTCGGGCACGCTGCCGGGGTTGTCGAGATAGGCTTCGTAAAGCTCTTCGACATAAGGGGCGTTGCCCCCGAACAGGTACGAGGTGGACCTGTGTTGCTGCATCATCTCGCTGTCACCTTTTGCCCCGGTTTCCGGGGCTTCGATGGGTTGGAAACCTTCCGCGGCCCGGTTCAACCGGTTGGCGGATTAGCGACCCGCCTTGCTGATTGAATCGGACGACGTTTTGATCGACCAGCAAGGGGCACGAAAGGGCCTGGGTTACTTTCTGGCGGGCAATGTAACACCCCTGTTGTCACACCCGCTGCGGGATTAGACACCGTGCCGCCTTCTGTTTCGCTGACAAAAGCCGGGGCTTCACCGCCAAACTCGGGCCTTCATGGTCTACCCGGTGATCCACCTGCAGCCGCAAGCGCCCGCCAAACCTGCAATGGGAGCGGCCTGCAATGGCTGCGGGGTGTGCTGCGCCTGGCAGCCCTGCCCGCTGGGGGTGCTGGTCAGTGGCAAACGCCACGGCGAGTGCAGTGCGCTGCGTTGGGACGGGCCTGGCCGGCAATACCGCTGCGCGATGGTCAGCGACCCGCACGCGGTGTGGCCGCTGTTGCCGGCGGCGCTGGCGGGCGGGCTCAAGGCGCTGGCGCGGCGCTGGATCGCGGCCGGCGCCGGCTGTGATTGCGATTGCGAGGTTGAGGCCTGGCCCGCCGAGCAAGCCTGAGCGCTTGCGAGGTGCAGGCGCGCCGCGTCAGCCCGCTGCGGCCTGCGCGTCGAGGTGGTCGCAGGCCAGTTGCGCCAGTGCCCGCACCCCAAGAATCAGGCAGCGCTCGTCGATAAAAAAGCGCGGCGAGTGATTGGGCGCGGCGTCGTGGGTCGAGGTGCCCGGCGGCACCACGCCGAGAAAGATGAACAAGCCCGGCACCACCCGCTGGAAGAAGGAGAAATCCTCAGACCCCATCACCTTGGGCACCAGTTGCACTTGGGGCTCACCGGCCACCTGGCGCAGCGTGGGCAGCATGGCCTGGGTGAGGGCCGGGTCGTTGACGGTGACCGGATAGTTCTTGCGGATGCACACCGTGCAGCCGGCCCGCGAGCCCCGGGCAATCGCCTCGGCCAGGGTGGTGACGCGCTCGTGGATCTCGTCGCGCATGCCCTCGTCGAAGGCCCGGATGGTGCCGCGCATCTCGACCGAATCCGGGATGATGTTCTCGCGCAGCCCGCCCTTGATGACGCCAATCGTCACCACCGCCGGCTCCTTGGTCAAATCGGTCTGGCGGCTGACCACCGTCTGCAGGCCCAGGATCACTTGCGCCGAGGTGACGATGGGGTCCACCCCGAACCAGGGCATCGCGCCATGCGTCTGGCGGCCGTGCACGGTGATCTTGAGGTTGTCGGCGCTGGCCATCACCGGGCCGGGCCGGTAGCCGATCACGCCCAGCGGCAGCCGCGAGGTGACGTGCAGGCCGAACACCGCCACGGTGGACGGGTTCTCCATCGCGCCCTCTTCGATCATCAGCTTGGCGCCGCCTTCCTCGCCCTCGGGCGGCAGTTCCTCGGCCGGCTGGAACAGGAACTTGACCGAGCCGCGCAACTGGGCCCGCAGGCCCGCCAGCACCTCGGCCACGCCCATCAGGATGGCGGTGTGGGCATCGTGGCCGCAGGCATGCATCACGCCCACTTGCTCACCGTTCCAGTCGGCGCGCACCTTGGACGCAAACGGCAGGTCGACCTCCTCGGCCACCGGCAATGCGTCCATGTCGGCGCGCAGTGCCACCACCGGGCCGGGCAGGCCGCCCTTGAGCAGGCCCACCACGCCGGTGTGGGCCACGCCGGTGCGCACCTCATCAAAGCCCAGGCTGCGCAGGTGATCGGCCACCAGGGCTGCGGTGCGGAACTCGCGGTTGCCCAGCTCGGGGTGCTGGTGCAGGTCACGCCGCCAGGCGATCACCCGGGCTTCAGCGGCCGTGGCGGCGGCGTCGATCAGCAGGGCCAGGCGACCGGGGGCGGTGGCGGTGGCGGGGGCGGTGGCGGCGGGCAGGTCGGCGGTGTGGCTCATGGGGCGGGCTCCTGGCAGGGGGATCACGGGCAGCGCGGGTCCGCAGTGCCTGGCGGGTGGCGCGCGGGCCCAGCCTCTCAGACCATCGCCACGCCGGCCTCGACCAGCCCCAGGCGCTGGCGCGCGGCGGCCATTTCAGCCTTCAGGCGGGCCACAAACTCGGCCACTGGCCGCACCTTGTCGATGGGCGCTATGCCCTGACCGCAGCCCCAGATGTCCTTCCAGGCCTTCTTCGCGTCGCCGCCAAAGTTCATCTTGCTCGGGTCGCTCTCGGGCAACTGGTCGGGGTCAAGACCGGCGTTGCGGATCGACGGCGCCAGGTAGTTGCCGTGCACGCCGGTGAACAGATTGCTGTAGACGATGTCGTCTGAATTGGCATCGACGATGGCCTGCTTGTGCGGGTCGGTGGCGCGCGCCTCTTGGGTGGCGATGAAGGCCGAGCCGATGTAGGCAAAGTCCGCACCCATTGCCAGCGCCGCCAGCACCGCGTCGCCGGTGGCGATGCTGCCCGAGAGCGCCAACGGGCCGTCGAACCACTGGCGGATCTCTTGCACCAGCGCAAACGGGCTCTTGGTGCCGGCATGGCCACCGGCGCCGGCGGCCACCGCGATCAGGCCGTCGGCGCCCTTCTCGATGGCCTTGTGGGCAAACTTGTTGTTGATGATGTCGTGCAGCACCACGCCGCCCCAGCCGTGCACCGCATCGTTGACATCGGTGCGCGCGCCCAGGCTGGTGATGATGACCGGCACCTTGTACTTGGCACACATCGCCATGTCGTGGTCGAGTCGGTCACTGCTTTTGTGCACGATCTGGTTGACCGCAAAGGGCGCCGCCTTCTGCCCCGGATGGGCCCGATCCCAGGCCGCCAGGGTCTCGCTGATCTCGGCCAACCAGTCGTCCAGCTGCGCTGCCGGGCGGGCATTGAGGGCCGGCACGGCGCCGACCACGCCGGCCTTGCACTGCTCGATCACGAGTTGCGGGTTGCTGATGATGAACAGCGGTGCGCCAAAGATGGGCAAGGGCAAATTGGCAAGGACGGCGGGCAGGGGCACGGCAAAACTCCGGAAAACTGGGTTGAATCGACACCGGCCAGTGTGCGTGGGCACCAGGCCGGTCACTATCACGGTCGGGACAATCGGCTTGACCGCAGAGCAATCAGAACGCGTCCAGCGCCATCTCGGTCACGCCCAGGGCGCCGTCGACGATGCTGTCGCGCAGGCCCGGCGCCTTGCTCAGGATGTGGTCACCGTAGAAGCGGGCGGTGGTGATCTTGGCGCGCATGAAGTCGGGCTCCAGGCCTTGCGCCAGCCGCTCTTCGGCCACCAACAGCGCCCGCGCCATCTGCCAGCCGGCCACCAGGTTGCCGGCCAGCATCAGGTAGGGCACGCTGCCGGCAAACACCGCATTCGGGTTTGACTTGGTCTGCCCAGCCACAAAGGCCACCACGTCCAAGAAGGCCCGCCGGGCCGCTCCCAGCCGAAGGTGCATGGCCCGCGCGGCACCGCTGCCGGCAGCGGCACAGGCGGCCAGCGCGC
>JANLZT010000132.1:0-2628 GCA_031366465.1 Betaproteobacteria bacterium
GGCGGCAGCGCCCAGGGCAACAGCGCCAAGCTGGTGCCCGAGGGCATCGAGGGCCAGGTGCCCTACAAGGGCTCGGTGGTGGGCATCATCTTCCAGATGGCCGGTGGCCTGCGGGCATCGATGCACTACTGCGGCTGCGCCAGCATCGACGAGATGCAGCGCAAATCGCAGTTTGTCGAGATCACCTCGTCGGGCATCCGCGAAAGCCATGTGCACGATGTGCAGATCACCAAGGAAGCCCCGAACTACCGGGCTGAATGAGTTTGAGCAACGCTGTCAATGGCCGGCGTGAGCCGGCGATGGCCTTCATCCTGCTCACCGTGCTGATCGACATGATGGCCATTGGCCTGATCGTGCCAGTGCTGCCGGTGCTGGTGGGCACCTTCACCAGCAACACCACCGAGCAGACCTTCTGGTTCGGCGCGGTGGCGCTGAGCTTTGGCGTGGCCAACTTCTTTGCCTCGCCGGTGCTGGGCGCGCTGTCCGACAAATACGGCCGCCGGCCGGTGTTGCTGCTGGGTTTTTCGGGCCTGGCCTTGAGCTTCATCGTCACCGGCCTGGCCACCGCGCTGTGGATGCTGATCGTGGTGCGGCTGTTCAGCGGCGCGATGCAGGCCAATGCGGCGGTGGCCAATGCCTATGTGGCCGACATCACCGCGCCCGAGGACCGCGCACGGCGCTTTGGCCTGGTCGGTGCGATGTTCGGCCTGGGTTTCACGCTGGGCCCGGTGGTGGGCGGGCTGCTGGGCTCCATCAACCTGCATTTGCCGTTTTTTGTGGCCGGGGGCTTGGCGGTGTTGAACTGGCTTTATGGCTGGTTTGTGCTGCCCGAATCGCTGCCGCCCTCTCGCCGCAAAGCCTTTGAATGGCGCCGCGCCAACCCCTTGGGGTCGCTCAAGGGGCTCAAGCAACTGGAGGGCGTGGGCTCGCTGGTGGTGGTGATTGCGATGGCGTCGCTGGCGCAGTTCACGCTGCACAACAGCTTTGTGCTCTACACCACCTTCAAGTTCGGCTGGGGCCCGGCGCAGAACGGCTATGCGCTGTTCACCGTGGGCCTTATGTCGGTGCTGGTGCAGGGTTTTCTGCTCAAGCACCTGCTCAATCGTTTCCAGGCGCGCACGCTGGCCATCGTCGGGCTGTCGGCCTCGACGCTGACCTATTTTGCGTTTGGCGCGGCCAGTGAGGGCTGGATGATGTTTGTCATCATCGTCATCGGCAACATCTTCGGCGGCGGCGCGGCGGCGGTGATCCAGGGCCAGGTGTCGAATGCCGCCGACGCGCGCAGCCAGGGCCAGACCATGGGCTCGGTGTCGGCGCTCAACAGCTTGATGGCGGTGATTGCGCCGGTGGTCAGCGCGCCTTTGCTAGGCATGGTGTCGCACCTCAACGCTGGCGACTGGCGCATCGGCCTGCCTTTCTACTTTTGCGCTGTGCTGCAGTTGATCGGCACGCTGATGGCGGTGCGGCACTTCCGCCACCAGGCCGCCAACCCTGTCACCGTCCCGGCGATTTGAACCCCATGCACGACAAGATCCTGATCCTTGATTTCGGCTCGCAAGTCACCCAGCTCATCGGCCGTCGGGTGCGTGAGGCCCATGTCTATTGCGAGATCCATCCCAGCGATGTGAGCGACGCCTTCGTCCGCGACTTCGCCCCCAAGGCCATCATCCTGTCGGGCAGCCACGCCAGCACCTACGAAGACCACCAGTTGCGCGCGCCGCAGGCGGTGTGGGACGCGGGCGTGCCGGTGCTGGGCATCTGCTACGGCATGTTCACGATGGCCGTCCAACTGGGCGGCGCGGTGGAGGCGGCCGATCACCGCGAGTTCGGCTATGCCGAGGCGCGCGCCCATGGCCACACCCGGCTGCTAGACGGTATCCAGGATTTCAGCACCACCGAAGGCCACGGCATGCTCAAGGTCTGGATGAGCCATGGCGACAAGGTCACCGCGCTACCGCCGGGCTTCAAGCTGATGGCCAGTACGCCCAGTTGTGCTGTCGCCGGCATGGCCGACGAGGCGCGAGGCTATTACGCCGTGCAATTCCACCCCGAGGTGACGCACACCCTGCAGGGCATGGCGCTGCTGACGCGGTTTGTCCGCGACATCGCCGGCTGCCGTGGCGACTGGGTCATGGACAACTATGTGGGCGAGGCGGTGGCCCGCATCCGCGACCAGGTGGGCGACGAGGAGGTGATCCTGGGCCTGTCGGGCGGCGTGGACAGCAGCGTGGCCGCAGCCCTGATCCACCGCGCCATCGGCGACCAGCTGACCTGCGTGTTTGTCGACCACGGCCTGCTGCGCCTGGACGAGGGCCGCATGGTGATGGCGATGTTTGCCGGCAGGCTGCATGCCAAGGTGGTGCATGTACAGGCCGCCGCGCAGTTTCTGGGCCATTTGCAAGGCGTGACCGACCCCGAGCAAAAGCGCAAGATCATCGGCCGCGAGTTTGTTGAGGTCTTCCAGGCCGAGGCCGCCAAGTTGAAGCTGGCCAACCATGGCGGCGCCGTCAAGGGTGCCCAATGGCTGGCCCAGGGCACCATCTATCCCGACGTGGTGGAAAGCGGCGGCACCGCCAGCAAGAAGGCCACCATCAAGAGCCACCACAACGTCGGCGGCCTGCCCGCCAC
>JANLZT010000773.1:0-7581 GCA_031366465.1 Betaproteobacteria bacterium
GCGCTGCAGGATGTGTCGGCGTTGGACGCCAAGGACATCCGGCGCGGCATGCCGCGCTTTCAGCCCGAGGCCTATGCGGCCAACCTGCAATTGCTGGCCGGCTACCGTGCGATTGCGCAGTCCGCCGGCTGCAGCCCCGCCCAACTGGCGCTGGCTTGGCTGCTGGCCCAGAGCGGCAATCCGGTGGCGATCCCGGGCACCACCCAGAGCGCCCACCTGGCTGAAAACCTGGGCGCGGCGGCGGTCAAGCTCGACGCCGCCAGCCTGGCCGCGCTGGATGCCTTGTTCAAGCCGCAGGCGGTAACCGGCAATCGCTACAACGCCGCCAGCCAGGGCGAGGTCGATACCGAGCAGTTCTGAGCGCCGGGCAGCGTGGGCCGGCAAAAGAGAAACCCCGCCAAGGCGAACCTGGGCGGGGTTTTTGTCGCTTTGGGCCGGAACTGACCGGCCGCTGAAGCTTTCAGGGCTTGGGGCCGGCTTCGGCTTCGGCCTCTTTGCAACTGGGTGAGCAGACAAACTGCGCTTTGCCCAGCAAGCGGCGCGACTTCAACAGGCTGCGCGGGCGGTGCTTGCCGCACAAGAAACATGACATCGTGGCGGCACCAAATGCGCCAGCCGCTGTGAACGGTGAACCAGGGGTCTTGCTGCGATAACGCAGCCCGTCGGAATCGATGGAGGTCTTGGTATCAGCTTTGGCCATGGGTAGGTGCGGGTGAGCGTTGAAACAACGGCGCAGATAGCTGCACAGCACTTCAGCGGACGGTGCAGGACGCCGGCCACATTGGATGAGAATTATGCCACAATCTCTACCATTTGACATAATACACATTGTCGCGGTTTGGCACCTGCGCATTGCCCACATCACACCGCCAGCATCACCCCGCCCGCTTCACACCGACCGCACCACACCGACCGCATCCCCTCGCCCAACACACTGCCGGCCGCCCGGCCAACCCCAGCGCGAATGGCTGGCTCTACCAGCTTGGCCAGATCGGCCCGGTCGGTGCCGGTGCGTCGTTGCTCGGATCGGGCGTTGGCGCCGTCGGCGGGCTGGCGGGTGCGGCTGCCACTGTCAGCGCATCCAATGTCGGCTTGCACACCACCACCATCTGAGCCTCGCGTTGCGGGGCGTCTACCCAGGTGGCGGCCCGGTTCATCCACGCCTGCCAGCGGCCGGCGGGGTCGCTGGGTTGCTGATCGCGGGCGGCCTGGCGCAGTACATCGGCGCCGGTCGGGCAAAGGCGTTGCGTCTCGCGCCGCAGGATCGACAACTCGGCGCCGCGCAGCTCATAGGCCGACACCTCAACCCGGCCAGTGGCCAATGGCCGCACCTCGACCAGGTTGCTGCAGGCCGTCGCCAGCACGGCGGCCACCGCCAGCATCGCCTTGTGCAGCAGGCCTGACACGGTCTCAGCCTTGCAAGGCGCTGCCATCGACTGACCCGCAGGCTGCCGGCGCGGCTTCGTCAGCGGCGTCCAGCGATGTAACGCCGATGACGCTGATGTCGCCGGTATCGCCGGTATCGCTGGCATCCAGGCTGTCGTCCTCGACGGGGGCGCCGAGCAGCGGCTTGTCCAGCGGGCGGCAGACCCGGCGCTGCAGGCGCTCCAGCCGTTCGGACCGCTCGATCTGCGCAAAGATGGCCTGCGGGTCCAGCATCAGCGCAAAGGGATTGAATTCTTGGGGGATGGTTTGCATGGCGGTCCTGGCACAGGGGGCGCGGGCGGTTTGCCCGTGAATCCACTGTAGAACCGCCGCCGCTTGGGCCACAGTGGGCGCGCCGACATGCCGCTTGTCGGTATTTGCCTGACACCGCCGTCATCCGGCCAGACTGCCGGCGTTGCGCCTTTACCGAGCGGCCTGCAGCAATCGGCTGCTGACAGCCTCGCGCCCGGCCAGCTTGGCAAAGTCAGCGGCGGTCAGCCCGGCCTCGTTTTGCAACTTGGCATCAGCGCCCTGCTGCAGCAACAGCGTCACCGACGCCTCGGGGCCATAGCGCGCCGCCATCATCAGCGCGGTGCTGCCGTTGGGAGAGCGCGCATCGACCTTGGCGCCGCGCGCCAGCAGCCACTGCACGGCCTGCAGCGACGGGCCGGTGGCGGCATAGTGCAAGGCGGTCCAGGCCGGCGCGTCGCCGCTGTCCATCCGGGCGCCCCGGTCCAGCAAGCGTTTCACCCAGTCGTCGTGGCCCTTGAGTGCGGCCATCATCAGCGCCGTCTCGGCCGACGCGTTGGCCAGATCGAGGCGGGTTTGGGGATGCTGCAGCAAATTCTCAGCCACCTTGAACGAGCCGCCGCGCATCGCCAGGAACAAGCCGGTCTGGCCCTTCTCGTCGCGTGAGTTGGGGTCGAAGCCGCGCACCATCAGGGTCAGCACGGTGGACCCATCGTCGGCCGCCACGGCCTTGAAGAAGTCTTCGTAGGCCCCAGCGTTGGCGGCTGAAAATCCAATCGCCATAGCCAGATAGGCAAGAAATCTAAAGCTTGACTTGAACATTCTAGACAGCCTCCAAGGGCCCGGGCAGCTTGAACAGATGCTCAAAGTTGCGGCTGGTGGCGTGGGCCACGGTGGTCAGCGGCAGGGCTTTGACCCGCGCGAGTTCGGCCGCCACATGCGGCACCCAGGCCGGTGAATTGGGGCGGCCGCGGTGCGGCACCGGGGCCAGGTAGGGGCTGTCGGTCTCGATCAGGCAGCGGTCGAGCGGCACAAAGGCCGCCACCTCGCGCAGGTCTTGCGCGGTCTTGAAGGTCAGGATGCCCGAGAACGAGATGTAGAAACCCAGGTCGAGCGCGGCGCGGGCTACGTCGGCGGTCTCGGTAAAGCAATGGAACACGCCGGTCAGCGCGCCGCCGGCAGCGGCCTGGGCATCGCGCAACATCGCCACGGTGTCGATGGACGCACTGCGGGTGTGGATCACCAAGGGCTTGGCCACCGCCGCCGCCACCGCGATGTGCACCGCAAAACGCTCGCGTTGCCAGGCCATGTCGGCCACGGTCCGGCCATTGAGCCGGAAGTAATCCAGCCCGGTCTCGCCCACCGCCACCACCTTGGGGGCCAGCGCCAGCGCCCGCAGGCCGTCAAAATCGGGCTCGGCCAGGCCCTCGGTGTCGGGATGCACGCCGGCACTGCACCAGAAGTTGTCATGCGCCAGCGCCAGGCCATGCACGGTGGGGAACTCTTCGAGCGTGGTGCAGATCACCAGTGCCCGGTCGACCTGGGCTGCGGCCATTTCGGCGCGCACCGCGTCCACCCGCGACAACAGCTCGGGAAAGCTCAAATGGCAATGCGAGTCGACAAACATCGTGGCTGGGTGCGCCGGGGCGCTGCGGTGGTGGGCCGGGCAATGCCGGCCCGGTCTCAGATCGTCTGGGTAGGTTTGGACGACGAGATCTGGGTGCCCAGGATCTCTTCGATCTTGATCTTGAGCTGACGGGATTTGTCGTCGGCCGGGAAGCGCACGCCCACCCCCTGGGTGCGGCCGCCCGACGCATTGGGCGGCGTGATCCAGGCCACCTTGCCGGCCACCGGGTAGCGCTGCGGGTCGTCGGGCAGCGACAGCAGCAGGTAGAGATCCTCACCCAGCAGGTAGACGCGGTTGGTGGGCACGAACAAGCCACCCTCGGTGAACAGCGGAATGAAGGCCGCAAACAGGGCGCCCCTCTCGCGGAACACCAGTTGCATCACGCTGGGGCGAGCGCCGCCAGGGGCTGCCATGGCACCGGAATGGGAGGCTTCGCTCATCGCGCCGAGTGTAGCGAAGCGCCTGGGCGGCCGGCCCAGCCGGCCTCCGCCGGGCGGCTGGGCCGGGCCGCGCCCTGCGGCCAGACCGCTGCCGCTTGCGTGACCAGCGATTCGATCAGCAGGCCCGCGTTCCAGGGATGTTCATCATGGCGTGCGGCCCGCAACAGCGCCGCCTGCCAAGCCCGCAGCGCCTGCAGGTCGGCGCCCGGGCGCAGTTGCGCCGCATCGAAGAAGCGGGCTGTGCCCCCGGCGGCCTGCACCTGCACATCGTGCGACAGGCGCAGCAGCAGATCGATCACGCGCGGGATGGCGCGGCCGGCCAGCGTGCTGGCATCGCCCGCCGCCACCCTGCCCGGCAGCTCGGCCAGCCAGGCCGCAGTCAGGCCCTCAGCGGCCCAGGCCAGCGCCTCCAGCGGGCTACCACCGGCCGCGCGCAGCAGCGCGTCGGGGTCGGCCACGCCGTGCTCGCGCAGCCAGGCGGTGGCTTGGGTCAAGGCTGGCAGATCGAGACGCAAACGCTGGCAACGGCTGCGCACGGTGGGCAGCAAGCGCTCGGGGTCGGCGCTGGTCAACAACAGGCGCAGCCGGCCGGGCGGTTCTTCCAGGGTCTTGAGCAGCGCATTGGCGGCCGCGCCATTGAGCGCATCGGCCGGATGCACCAGCATCACCTTGCCCTGCCCCCGGCCGGAGGTCTGCTGGGCCCAGGCAATCGCCAGGCGCACCTGTTCCACCCGGATGTCCTTGCTGGGCTTGGCATCGCCCTTGGCCAGCTTGCTGTCCTCGTCGTCGACCCAGTCGAGTTGCACCCGCAGCAGATCGGGGATCAGGATCAGCAAATCGGGGTGTATCCGGGTGGTGACCAGGTGACAGGCCTTGCAGTGGCCGCAGGGCAAATGGTCGGGCAGCGGCGCCGCCGCAGGACGCTCACACAGCACGGCCTGGGCCAGCAGCAGCCCAAATGCCAAGTGGCCGGCGCCGGCCGGGCCGTGGATCAACAAGGCATGGGCCTTGCCCAGCGCGGCGGCGCGTTGGGCCACCTCGTCCAGCCAAGGCAGCGGCAGCCGGCCGTCGGGGCCGATGCCGACTTGCATCGCTTGCGGCAGGGCCTTGCTCATCGCAGCAGCCGTGGATCGATCGGGCACCAGGCCTGGGCCAGCAGGGCCTGCTGCACCTGCCGCCACACCGCCTCGCGCGGCGCATCGCCTGCCACCCGGGCAAAGCGCGCCGGGGCCGCTGCGGCGCGCTCGGCATAGGCCTGGCGGACGCGCTCGAAAAAGGCCAGGTCTTCGCGCTCCAGGCGGTCAGCGTCGCGGGCGGCGGCGCGGCGCTGGGCCGCCAGGGCCGGGGACAGATCGAACCACAGCGTCAAGTCGGGCTGGCGCAGGCCGGCCGGGCCGGCTTGCACCCACTGCTCGAGTTGCGTCAGCACCGCCGCATCAAAACCCCGGCCGCCGCCCTGGTAGTCAAAGGTGGCGTCGGTGAAGCGGTCGCACAGCACCAGCGCGCCGCGTGCCAGCGCGGGCTCGATCACCACCCGCAGGTGGTCGCGCCGGCTGGCAAACACCAGCAGGGCCTCGGTCAGGGCGTCCATCGGCTGCTGCAGGAACAGCGCGCGCAGGCCCTCGGCCAGCGGCGTGCCGCCGGGCTCGCGCGTCAACAGCACCTCGCAGCCGCGCGCGCGCAGCCAATCGGCCAGCGCGCTGATGTGCGAGGACTTGCCGGCGCCGTCGATGCCTTCGAAGGTGATGAATCGGCCCGGCTTCATGGCAGAGTCATGGCGGGCTGGCAGCACTCGGCGGCTTGGCCGGGCGTGATCGCTGGTATTGGTTCACCGCTCGATTGTGCGCGGCCAGGTCGTTGCTGAACTCGCTGCTGCCGTCGCCCCGGGCCACGAAGTAGAGCGCGCTGGTGGTCTCGGGCCGCACCGCCGCGCGCAGCGACGCCAGGCCCGGCATCGCGATGGGGGTGGGTGGCAGGCCGCGCCGGGTGTAGGTGTTGAAGGGCGTGTCGGCCAGCAAGTCGCGTTTGCGCAGATTGCCGTCAAACGCATCGCCCAGGCCGTAGATCACGCTCGGGTCAGTCTGCAATGGCATGCCGATGCGCAGGCGGTTGACAAACACCCCGGCGATCTTGCCGCGGTCCCCCGCCTGGCCAGTCTCTTTCTCGACGAGGGAGGCCAGCACCAGGGCCTGGTCCAGCGACGCCAGCGGCAGCGGATGGCTGCGCTCGGCCCATACCGATTCCAGGCGCTGTTGCTGGGCCAGCGCAGCACGCCGCAGCACGGTCAGGTCGCTGACGCCCCGGCTGTAGACATAGGTGTCGGGAAAGAAACGCCCCTCGGGCGCCAAGCCCGGCTGGCCGATGGCCGTCATCAGGGCGGCGTCGGCCAGGCCGGCGCTGGCCGGCTTGAGATGCGGCGCCTGCGCCAGCGCGGCGCGGAACTGCCGGAAGGTCCAGCCCTCGATCAGGCGCACCCGCTCAAAGGCCTCGTCGCCTTGCACCATCTTGGCCAGCAGGCCGCGCGGCGTGATGCCGGGATCGAGCTGGTAGCTGCCGGCGCGGATGCGGCGCGCCTGGCCGCTCCAGCGGAACCATTGGTAGAGCAGCGCCGGCTCGGTCAGCACGCCCGCCCTCACCCAGGCCGCCGCCACCTCGCGCGGCGCAGCGCCGGCCTCGATCGACAGCTCGACCGCCGGGCCGGCCAACGCCAGCGGCCGGTTCAGCCACCAGCCGGTGGCGGCTGCGCCCAGGATGGCCAGGGCCAGGATCAACAACAGCAGGGCGCGCCAGGCTTTCATCGATGGGGTGGGTGAGGTCGTCGCTGCGGGGGCAAGACGACAAGGCCGACGGGTCAGCGGTGCAAGCCGACTCGGCCGCACCGGCCTGGGAAGGGGGCGTGATGATAATCGGGCCCATGACCACCACCACCTTCTCGGGCGGCGCGCTGCGCCTGGCCGACTGGGGCCTGATCCGGGCCCAGGGCGCGGATGCCGCGAGCTTCCTGCATGGCCAGCTCACCCAGGATGTCACCGCACTCGGCAGCGACAGCGCCCGCCTGGCCGGTTTTTGCTCGGCCAAGGGCCGGCTGCAGGCCAGTTTTGTGCTGTGGCGCCAGCCTGTGGACACCGCCACCGACACCGACACCCCCGCCGACACGCTGATGCTGGCCTGCAGCGCCGACCTGCTGGCGCCCACCCTCAAGCGCCTGTCGATGTTTGTGCTGCGATCCCAATGCAAGCTGCGCGATGCCAGCGGCGACACCGCGCTCTACGGCCTGGTGGGCGAGGTGGCGGCGCAGTGGCTGGGCGAGGCCCTGCCGGCCCAGCCCTGGCGCGTCTGCAGCCGGGGCCTGGCCCGGGTGATCCGCCTGCCCGACGCCGAGGGCCAACTGCGCTGCCTGCTGGCCCAGCCCGCCGACGCCACCGCGCCAGCGCTGCCGGTCGTCAGCGATGAGCAATGGCGTTGGTTGGAGGTGCGCAGCGGCGTGGCCCGGGTGATGGCGGCCACAGCCGAGCACTTTGTGCCGCAGATGATCAACTTCGAGCTGGTGGGCGGGGTGAACTTCCAGAAGGGCTGCTACCCGGGCCAGGAGGTGGTGGCGCGCAGCCAGTACCGCGGCACGCTCAAACGCCGGGCGATGCTGTTCGACAGCGACGCTGTGCTGGCCCCCGGCCAGGAGGTGTTCCACAGCGCTGACCCAGGCCAGCCCGCCGGCCAGGTGGTGCTGGCCGCCAGCCGGCCCGATGGCCCCGGCAGCAGTGCGCTGGTGGAGGTCAAGCTGGCCGCGCTGGCCCAGGGCAGCCTGCATGCCGGCAGCGCCGAGGGCCCGCTGCTGCGGCC
>JANLZT010000783.1:0-2808 GCA_031366465.1 Betaproteobacteria bacterium
CTTCATGCCGTGGCCGGTGCCCACCGGGCCCACATGGGTGATGTTCTCGGCGAAGCACGCCAGGATCGGCCGGCAGATGTCCAGCAACCCCACATCGCCACCCACCAGCAGGTTGAGGCGGCCTTCGGCGGCTTCCTTGGGGGTGCGCGTCATCGGCGCATCGAGAAAGCGGCCGCCGGCTTGCTGCACGGCCTGCGCCATGCGCAGCGTGGAGGAGGGGATGGCGGTCGAGCAGTCGATGACGATGCTGCCGGGGCGCAGGCCGTGCAGGATGCCGTCGGGCCCGGTGAGCACCGCCTCCACCTGGGGCGAGCCGGTCACCACCAGGATCACGATGTCCACGCGCGCGGCCAGTGCCGTCGCGCTGTGCACGCTGTGCACGCCGACGGCCCTCAGCCTGTCCAGCGGCTGATTGCCCGGGTGCTCCAGCACCACCAGTTCGTGGCCATGCTTGACGAGATTGCTGGCAATGCCATGCCCCATCATGCCCACGCCCACCATGCCGATTTTCATTGCGTCTCCTTCGTGCGGTCTTGCGTTGTTCAGATGTCGAGGCCGACCCGCCGAGCCATCAGGCGAAACTGGCCGAGAGGCGGCCGATCCAGCCGAAGTCGGCGTCGACGCGCTGGCCGGGCAGCACCGGGATGGGCGGCACGCAGGCCCCGGTGGTGACGAACTGGCCGGCCTCCAGGGTGCGGCCGGTGGCGCTGAGCTCGTTGACCAGCCAGCGCAGAGCCTCCACCGGATCGCCCAGCACGTTGCTGCCCAGGCCCTGTGGCGTGCGCCCGTCGCTGACGCGGGCCTGCACCACCAGCGAGGGCAGGGCCTGGACGCGGGCATCGGGCGCCACGGCGGCGCCGACCACCATGTCATTGGTGCAGGCGCAGTCGGCGATCAGCTGGGCCTGGCCGGCGCGTTCGAAGTGCTGCAGGCGAGAGTCCGGCGCCTCGATGCCGGGGTGCAGCGACTGCACCGCCGCCAGCACCTCGTCACGCGTGTAGGCCTGCTTGCGCGGTGCCAGCGCGCGGCCCAGGCGGAACACGATCTCGCATTCGGCCACCCGCATGCGGTTGCCGGCCAGGGCGAGCGTGGCACCGTCGGCATGCACATGGCGCGCGAACACCGGCCCGGCGATCGGGCCGTCGACGGCAATGTGCAGCTGCCCGGCCAGGCTGGTGGCGGCGATCTTCCAGCCGGCGATGCGGTCGCCAGTGACATCGGCCCACAGCGCCTGCACGGCGCGGCCTTCGTCAAGCGTGCCCGGCCGCAGCGGCGCCGGCAATTCGGCCAGGTGGCCACCGCGCAGCCAGGCGCCGGCCAGCAACCGGGCCGCCTCAAGTGGGGATGAATGCTGCATCGTTGCCTCGATTCAGGGTGGCGGGCAGGGCCTGCCGGGGTTGCGATGCGGCGCGCCGCGATCCGCACCAGGGCCTGCGGGTGGCCCTGGGCGGCTTGACCGATCCGGATCAGGCCGGGCCCGCCGATGAACAGGTGTGGCCTGGGGGGTGGTCGCCTGTGCGGCGTCGGCGACGCCCTCGCACTGTAAGGACGCGGGCCCGCCTGGGGCATTGGAATGTCGGCAAGGGCGGCTTGCGCGCAGCGCAAACCTCCGATCCTTGCCGAGGCTCATCGCGGCCGGCAGCCGCACCCGCCGGGATCGCAACTGGCCGCCGCTGCCTGGGCACAGCGCAGATAGCCCATCACCTTGGTGTCCATCTCGGCCTGGAAGTAGCCGGCCTCGATCTGCCGCAGCGTGGGCGGCGCGGCAAAACCCGCCGGCTCGGCCGCGGCGTTGACCAGGATGTCTATTGGCCCGCCCAGTTGCTGTACCGCGCTGGCCACGGCGGCCTGCACCTGGGCCGCGTCGGTGGTGCTGGCGCGCAGGCCCAGCACCCGGCGGCCGGTGGCGGCGCTCAACTCGGCAGCAGTGCTGGCCAGGGCTTCCTGGCCGCGCGCCAGCAGCGCCACGTCCACGCCTTCGCGCGCCAGCGCCAGCGCGATGGCCTTGCCGATGCCCCGGCTGCCGCCGGTGACGAGGGCGCGTTTGCCTTGCAGTTGCAGATCCATGGGGCTTGTCCTTGAGGGTGGGAGGGGGCCGCAAAGCGATGGCCACCATTCTCCTGCCAGCACAGCGCTCAAGGCGTGATGGCCACCTTCAGCACGCCATCGCGCTGGTGGCTGAACAGCTCGTAGGCGGCCTCGATGTCGCCCAGCTTGAAGCGGTGGGTGACCATCGCGCTCAGATCGAGCCGGCCGCTGGCGATCACCGACATCAGCCGGCGCATGCGCTCCTTGCCGCCGGGGCACAGGCTGGTGACGATTTTGTGGTCGCCCAGGCCGGCCGCAAAGGCGCCCAGTGGAATGGTCAGATCGGAGGAGTACACCCCCAGACTGGACAGCGTGCCGCCCGGTCGCAGCACCCGCAGCGCGGCCTCGAAGGTGGCCTGCGTGCCCAGCGCCTCGATGGCCACGTCCACGCCGCGGCCGCCGGTCAGGCGCATGATTTCTTCTACCGGGTCAAGCTTGCTGCTGTCGATCACATGGTCAGCGCCCAGCCGGCGCGACATCGCCAGCCGGTCGGGCAGGCGGTCCACGCCGATCACCACGCTGGCGCCGCTCAGCTTGGCCCCGGCGCTGGCGCACAGGCCGATCGGGCCCTGGGCAAACACCGCCACCACATCGCCGATGCGGATGTTGGCGTTCTCGGCGCCGCTGAAACCGGTGGACAGGATGTCGGGGCACATCAGCACTTGCTCATCGCTCAGGCCGTCGGGCACCGGTGCCAGGTTGACCATCGCGTCGGGCACC
>JANLZT010000134.1:0-7744 GCA_031366465.1 Betaproteobacteria bacterium
GCTTGAAGGTTAGCATGGCGCTGGGCCGAGTTGGCCGGCCCGGGCCGACCCGGGCCGGCGCTGCGGCGAGGCTGGTGGCATCATCCGGGCTTGTGCCGAAACTGTCGCGGGGCCCCGGCTCTGTGCGCCGTCGATCATGGATGACCTCACCAACGCCCTGCTGATCGATGATCACCAGGCGCTATCGCTGCCGGCCTTCGACCGCATCCGGGCCGGCGACTTCAAGCCTGCGCTGCAGCGCGCGATGGCCTTGCACCGCGATGCCACTGCGGCGCTCGGCTGCCATCCGGCGCCGGCCGATTTCGAGAACACGGCGGCGGCCATCGACCGTAGCGGTGACGCGCTGCAGCGCATCGAGGCGGTGTTTCACAACCTTGCCGCGTCGGCCACCAGCCCCGAGCTGCAGGCGGTGCAGCGCGAGCTGGCGGGGCCGGTCTCGGCGCACTGGAGCGCGGTGCTGCAGGACGCCGCGCTGTTTGCCCGCCTGGACGCCGTGCACCAGCAGCGCGCCAAGCTGGGCCTGGGCACCGAGCAGCGCCGGCTGGTCGAACGTCTGCACCTGGACGCGGTGCGCGCCGGCGCGCGCCTGGCCCCCGCAGCGAGCGCCGAGTTCGCCGCCAATGCCGGCCGGCTGGCCGAGCTGGCCACCCGCTTTGGCCAAAACGTGCTGCACGACGAGGCCGCCTTTGCCTTGCCGCTGGCCGATGAGGCGGCACTGGCCGGCCTGCCGCCATCCTTGCGCGCGGCCGCTGCCCAGGCCGGCGCCGAGCGGGGCCTGGGCGGGCCGGTGATCACGCTGGGCCGCTCACTGGTGGTGCCGTTCTTGAGCTTCTCGCCGCGCCGCGACCTGCGCGAGGCGGCGTGGCGCGCCTGGGTCGGCCGGGGTGAGCAGCCGGGTGAGTTTGACAACCGGCCGGTGGCGCGCGAGATGCTGGCGCTGCGCCAGCGCCAGGCCGCATTGATGGGGTGCGCCAACTTCGCCGACTTCAAGCTTGGCGACACCATGGCCGGCCGGCGCGAGCGGGTCTGGGCGCTGCTCGACGAGGTCTGGCAGCGGGCCCTGCCGGCCTTGGCGGCCGAGCGGGCGCTGCTGCGGCAAGCGATGGCCGATGCCGGGGTCGATCACCCGCTGCAGGCCTGGGACTGGCGCTACTGGGCCGAGCAGGTGCGGCAAAAACACTATGCGCTGGACGAGGCCGCGCTCAAGCCCTACTTCGCGCTGCCCAAGATGGTGGCGGCGGCGTTCGACTGCGCGCAACGGCTGTTTGGGGTGCGTTTCGAGCCCCGGCCCGACCTGCAGGCCTACCACCCGGATGTCGACGTCTACCAGGTGGTGGACGCGGCCGGCGCGGTAATCGGGCTGTTCCTGCACGACAACTTCGCGCGCCCCAGCAAACGCAGCGGCGCCTGGATGAGCAGCCTGGCGGTGCAGCACCGCAACGGCGTTGGCACTGGCGCGGGCGGTGGCGCTGCGGTATCGCTGCCGGTGGTGCTCAACAACAACAACTTTGCCAAGGCCGCTGGCGCTGAGCCCACGCTGCTGTCGGCCGACGATGTGCGCACCTTGTTCCATGAGCTGGGCCACGGCCTGCACGGCCTGCTCAGCAATGTCACCTACAGCCGCTTGTCGGGCACCCATGTGCTGCGCGATTTTGTCGAGTTGCCGTCGCAGCTGTTCGAGCACTGGGGGGTGGAGCGCGAGGTGCTGCAGCGCCATGCCCGCCACTGGCAGACCGGCCAGGCCCTGCCCGAGGCCTGGCTCGATCGCCTGCACGCCGCGCGCCGTTTTGGCCAGGGCTATGAGACCGTGCGCTACACCGCCAGCGCCATCGTCGACCTGGCCGCCCACCAGCAGGCCGCGCCCATCGACGACATCACCGCCTTCGAGGCGGCGGTGCTGGCCGAGCGCGGCCTGCCGGCCGACGCCGGGCTGAACCACAGTCTGGCGCATTTCCAGCACCTGTTCTCGGGCGACAGCTATGCGGCCGGCTACTACGTCTACCTGTGGGCCGAGGTGCTGGAGGCCGACGCCTGGACCGCCTTTGTCGAGGCCGGCAGCGCCTTTGATCCGGCGCTGGCCGCACGCCTCAAAGACTGCATCTACAGCCGGGGCGACAGCGTTGAGCCCGGTGCGGCCTTCCGCGCCTTCCGCGGCCGCGATGCGGCCATCGCGCCGATGCTGCGCGAGCGCGGCCTGATCGACTGACCAGGTGTGAACCAAGCCGCCATGCCGCTGCCGCCCCCGCTCACTGCCTTGCCCGAGCTCGATGCCCAACTCGCTGTCCAGGGCTATGCGGTGCTCTCGGCGGCTGAGCTGGCGCGGCTGGCAGCGGTGCCGGCATCGGCCATCGCGGCTTGGGGCTCGCTGTGGGACGACCTGCCGCCGGACCGTTTCTTGAAGGACGGTGGCCGCTACCGGCGCCGCCGCCACGGTTGCTTTGTGGCGTCGGGCCAGCCCGGCGCGGCGCTGCAGGCGGTGCCACACCGGGCCCATTGGCAGCCGCTGGCATACAACGCGCTGCACGGCGGCATTGAGCGCTGGTTCGATCCGCTGCCGGCGGCGCTGGTGGCTGACCCGGCCTGGGCCGGCCTGCTGCAGGCGCTGGCCCGCCATTGCGCTGTGCTGCGCGGCGTGGCGCCGGGCGCCGAGCCCTGGTTTGTCGAGGCCCACCCCTTTCGCATCGACACCACCGACGGCATCGGCCGGCCCACCCCCGAGGGCGCCCACCGCGATGGCGTCGATCTGGTGGTGGTGATGCTGGTGGCGCGCCAGGGCATCAAGGGCGGCGAGACCCGGGTCTTCGACGCCCAGGGCCCGCAAGGCCTGCGCTTCACACTCACCGAGCCGGGCTGCGCGCTGCTGCTCGATGACGCGCGGGTGATCCACGAGAGCACGCCGATCCAGCCGCTCGACCCGGCCGCTGGCGGCCACCGCGACACCCTGGTGCTGACCTTGCGGCGCGGCGGCTTCCAGGGCCCGTCGTGAAGCCGCTGCCGCGCTGCCGCCTGCTTTGCCCACTGTTTTGCCCACTGCTCTGCCCACTGCCCTGACCATGGCCGCCGACGCTGCCATCGATCTGGACGACGATTTCTGGGACGACCTGCTGGTCGGCATCGAAGAGCGCCGGGTCATCCCCATCATTGGCCCCGAGCTGCTGCAGTACGGCGCGGCCGAGTCCTTTGGCCGCCAGACCGCGCTGGCGCTGGCCGCCAAGCTGAAATTGCCGGCCGCGGCCCTGCCCGACGGCTTCGGGCTCGACGAGGTGGTGGCCTGCCACCTGCAAAACCGGGGCCGGCGCGAGGACCTGTACGCCCGGCTCAAGACTGTGGTGCGCGAGCTGGCGCTGCCGCCGCCGCAGGCCCTGCAGGACCTGGCGGCTATCCTGGACTTCGAGCTGTTTGTCTCGCTCGGCTTCGACGCCATGCTGGTCGAGGCCCTCGACACGCGGCGCCATGGCGGCCAGCCACGCACCCAGCACCTGGCCTTTGCGCCGAACAAAGCCCAGGACCTGCCGGCGGAGCGCCAGCGCGGCCAGGCGCCGGTGGTCTATGCGCTGCTGGGCAAGCTGTCGTCGATGCCCGAATATGCGGTCTCCGAGGAAGACAAGCTGGAGTTCCTGCATGCCCTGCAGGCCGACGCCCAGCGCCCCGAGCTGCTGTTCGACGAGCTGCAGAACAACCATTTGTTGCTGCTGGGCTGTGCCTTCCCGGATTGGCTGGCGCGCTTTTTCATCCGCATTGCCAAGTCGCGGCCCTTGTCGTCGCAGCGCGCCGAGGTCGAAACCATCGTCGAGCGCGGCATTGCCGGCGAGCAGGCGCTGACGCTGTTTTTGGAACGCTTCAGCTATGGCACGCGGGTCAAGGCCGTCGATCCGGTGGCCTTTGTCGCCGAGCTGGCGCGCCGCTGGCAAGCCCGGCGCCCGGCGGCCAAGGCTGATGCCGTGGCCGCTGCGCCGGCCGGGCCCGAGGCTGACGACGGCGCGGTCTTCCTCAGCTATGCCAGCGAGGACCTGGCCGCTGCCACCGCCCTCTGCCAGGGCCTGCAGCGCCAGGGCCTGGACGTCTGGTTCGACAAGGGCCGGCTGGCCGCCGGGGACTTGTACGACCAGATGATCCGCCGCCGCATCAAGGCCTGCCCGATCTTTTTGCCGCTGGTGTCGGTCAACACCGACCGCCGCCTGGAAGGCTATTTCAGGCGCGAATGGCGGCTGGCCGAGGAGCGCGTCGAGGGCATCGCCGAGCATGTGCCCTTCATTCTGCCGGTGGCCATCGACGACACCCCCCAGGCCAGCCCGCTGGTGCCGGCGGCCTTCAGCCGCGCGCAATGGACGCGGCTGCCGCGCGGCGAGCCCAGCGACGAGTTCGGCGCCCGCGTGGTGGCGCTGGTGCGCGCCTACCGCAAGCGCCAGGTCGGGTTGCAGTGACCCCGGACCCAGCGGTTGCGGCGCTCAGCCCGGACGAGCCCTGGCCGGGCCTGCTGCCGTTCACCGAGGCCACGCAAGACTATTTCCATGGCCGTGACGAGGACGTGCTGGGCCTGTTGCGGGCGATCCGGCGCTCGCCGCTGTCGGTGCTGTTCGGCCAATCCGGCCTGGGCAAGTCCTCGCTGCTGCGGGCCGGCCTGTTCCCGCAGTTGCGCCAGGAGCACTTTCTGCCGATCTACGTGCGGCTGCAACTGCGTGACGACGCGCCGCCGCTGGCCGAGCAATTGCACGCGGCGATCCGCGCCGAGTGCCAGGCCCATGGCGTGGAGGCCCCGGCCACTGTCGCGGGCGCCACGCTCTGGGAATATTTCCACCGCCGCGATGCCGACTTCTGGAGCCCGCGCAACCGCCTGCTGACACCGGTGCTGGTGTTCGACCAGTTCGAGGAGCTGTTCACGCTGGGCCAGGGCCTGGACGCGATCGACCAGCGCGGCCGGCGCTTTCTCGATGAGCTGGCCGACCTGGTCGAGCAGCGCATCCCCGCCGCGCTGGTGGCCGATGCGGCCGACGAGTCGGCCTTGCCGGCCGATCTGGACATGGCCCGCGACACCTTTCGGGTGGTGTTTTCCTTCCGCGAGGATTTTCTGGCCGAGTTCGAGGGCCTGCGCCAGGTGATGCCGTCGATCATGCGCAACCGGGTGCGCCTGACCCGCATGAGCGGCGAGCAGGCCAAGGCCGCGATCCTGCGCTCGGGCGGCCACCTGGTGGCGCCCGAGGTGGCCGACCAGATCATCGACTTCGTCTCGGCCTCGCGCGGCGGTGCCCGCCACGGCAGCCCGCAGGTGCAGGGCCTGGAGGTCGAGCCGGCGCTGCTGTCGGTGGTCTGCCGGGAGCTGAATCAGCGGCGCCGCAGCCTCCATCAGGCCACCATCGACGCCGGGCTGCTGCAGGGCTCGGCCCAGCAACAGATCATTGCTGACTTTTACGAAGCCAGCTTCGTCGGCACCGACCCGCGGCTGCGCCATTTCATCGAGGACCAGTTGCTCACCGAGGGCGGTTTTCGGGACAGCTTTGCCTACGACGATGCGCTGCGCCTGCCGGGGGTGCTGCGGGCCGAGGTGGCGGTGCTGATCGAGCGCCGGCTGCTGCGCCTGGAAGAGCGGGCCGGCGTGCTGCGCCTGGAACTGACGCACGACCTGCTGACCGAGGTGGCGCGCGACAGCCGCGACCGCCGCCAGCGCGAGCGCGACGCGCAAGCGCTGCAGTTGCGCGAGGACCTGCGGCGGCGCCGCCTGCGCCGGGTGGTGGGCGCCGGGATCGCCGCCAGCACGCTGGCGATCAGCCTGATCGCGCTCTTTGCGGTGCTGTTGCAGCGCTCCAACCAGGAGCGTGAGCGGCTGGCCCAGACCCAGGCCGAGGTGCTGCTCAGCCGCGCCAACAGCCTGCTCGACCAGGGCGAGGCGGGCGAGCCCCAACTGCAGTTGGCGCGCGCGCTGGCGCTCGACCCGCACAACCGCAGCACGGTGGCGCGGGCCCTGGCCTATCTGTCGCAACGCAGCTTCCCGGCCCTGCTGGCCGAGCTGCCCTTGCCGGCCCAGACCGCCCGCGAGGCGCTGGCGCTGGACTGGCCCGAGCCCGACGCGGTGGTGCTGACGCGGGCCCAGGGCGAGCTTCGCGTGGCGGTGCCGCAGCGTGCGCGCTCGGCGGCGGCGTCGGCAAGCACCCCCGGTATCGCAGTGCGCCTGCCGATGGCGCCGGGCGCCGACGCCTGGCCCGGCAAGCCACAGGCGCTGCAGCAGGCCGGGCCGATCACGGTCTGGCTGGAGGCCGGGCAGGCTTTGTTCAGTGCCCCGCGCCTGGGCGGCCAGCCGCCCCAGCGCGTGCGGGTGCCGCAGCCGCAGGGCCCGCTGCTGCTGTCGCTGGACGGCCAAAGGGCGATGTTGCGCAGCGGCAGCAAGGTGCTGGTCTATGCGCTGGCGCCCGACAGCGCGCCGGCCGTGCGCCACACCATCGCCGCCGCCGACGGCAGCCGGCTGTTCGGCCCGGGCGAGCGGCTGCTGCTGGCCCGCGCCGGCAAGCTGGTCACGCTCTACGATCTCGACAGCGACCAGTTGCGCGTGCTGGAGCACCCGCTGGCGGTGAATGCGGTGGTGCTCAGCCCCGATGGCCGGCTCGTCGCCACCGCCTGCCAGGACCAGCAGGCCCGGCTCTGGGACCGCGTCAGCGGCCGGCTGGCCACCCCGCCGCTGCGGCATGAGGGCTCGGTGCTGTCGGTGGCCTTCGGCAACGATGGCCGGACGCTGCTGACCGGCTCACTGGACGGCACCGCGCGCTGGTGGTCGGTGCAGAGTGGCCGGTCGCTGATCGAGCCGCTGCTGGTCGGCAGCGAGGCCCAATCGGCCCGGCTGTCGCCCGATGGCCGGCGTGCGGCCGTGCTGTCGGCCGACGGCCGGCTGAGCTTCTGGCGGCTGGACGACCCGGTGGCCAATGCCCAGACCCTGCAACTGCCTGCCGCCTTGACGGCCATCGCCCATGCGCCAGCGGCGGCGGCGATGGCCCTGGCCACCGCCGACGGCCGGCTGGGCCTGTGGCTGGCCGACCAGCCGCCACGCCAGGCCCCCCGGCTGCGGCCGGGCTGGCAGCGGGCCTGGGCCGGCCGCATCGAGCGCCTGGCCTTTTCGCCCGATGGCCAGCGCCTGGCGGTGGCCAGCGCCGACAACAGCCTGCAACTGCTCGATGCCCGCAGCGGCGAAAGTCTGGGGCCGGCCCACCCCCACCACGGCGCGATCCTGTCGCTGCGCTTCAGCGACGACGGCAGCCTGCTGGCCAGCGGCGCGGCCGACGGCGGCGCGCGGGTCTATGACCTGGCCCAGGGCCGGCTGCGCGGCCTGCCGATGCTGCGCCGCGACGAGGCAGTGGTGCAGGCCGAGCTCAGCCCCGACCGGCGCTGGCTGTTGACGGTCGGCTCGCGCGCCGGGGCGATGACGCTGTGGCTGTGGGCGCTCGACACCGGCCAGCCGCTGCGGGTGGCCGAGGCCGAGCACATCGCGCTGGCCGGCTTTGTCGGCCCGGCTGAGATCGTCGCCACGCTGGGCAAATCGGTGCAGCGCTGGCGCATCGTGGGCGGCGCGGCGGCAGGGGGTGCGGCGGCGGGTGCGGCCGGGGGTGAGGTGGACGGTGCGCTGCGGGTCGAACCCGGCCCGTCGGCGCTGCCGCTGGGCCACCTCGGCTGGTCGGCCGCCCTCAGCCCCGACCGCTCGCTGCTGGCGGTGGGCGGGCTCAATGGCATCACCCGGATGGTCGATGTCGCGAGCTGGGCC
>JANLZT010000809.1:0-1754 GCA_031366465.1 Betaproteobacteria bacterium
AGGTTGTTGACCGCCGTGGGCGACAGGCGGGCATCGATGGGGCCGCCCATCATCGTCAGCGTGCGCGGCGTGAACTCACCGTGGGTGGCCATCAGCGAGACGGCGGCCAGCACCGGCACCGTGGGTTGGCAGACCGACATCACGTTCACCTCGGGGCCGACGTGGCGGATGAACTCCTGCACATAGGCCACGTAGTCATTGAGGTGGAAAGGGCCGGCGGCCAGCGGCACGGTGCGGGCGTCGGTCCAGTCGGTGACCAGCACCTTGTGGTCGCGCAGCAGCACCTTGACGGTGTCGCGCAGCAGCGTGCTGTGGTGGCCCGACAGCGGTGCCACCACCAGCACGGTGGGCTGGGTTTTCATTTTGTCGAGCACCGCCGGGTTGTCGGTGAAGCGCTTGAATCGCAGCAGCCGGCAGAAGGGCTTGGTGATCGGCACCTGTTCTTGCACCGCCACCTCGACGCCGTCCACCTCGACGCTGCGAATGTCGAACTGGGGTTTTTCGTAGTCCTTGGCCAGCCGGTGCATCAGGTCCAGACCGGCCGAGACACGCTGGGCCATCGGCAACTGGGTGAAGGGCGACAGCGGGTGGTTGTAGAGCTTGGCCGACGCGCTGGCGAACTCTGAGAACGGGGCCATCAGCGCGCGTTGGGTCTCATACAACTGGTACAGCATGGGGCTTGCTCCGGAAGTGGGTGGGGGCTCGCAAGCCACGGAGGCCATCATGTAGCGGCCCGCCTGAACGGGCCCTGACAGCCGACACAAATTTTTGTGCAGTGCAGCAATTATGAATCAGATTGCTCAATATTGCACGTTGATTGTGGCTGCCAAGGCTGGAGAAGCAGGCTTTCGCGGGCCTTGATGCGGCGCTGTCAGCCCTCGATCACGCGGGCCATCGAGTCCACGACATAGTCGATGTTGCGGGTATTCAGCGCGGCAACGCAGATGCGGCCGGAATCCACACCGTAGACACCGAACTCATTGCGCAGGCGCTGCATCTGCGGCTGGCTCAGCCCGGAGTAACTGAACATGCCGCGTTGCCGGGTGATGAACGAGAAATCGCGTTGCAGGCCGGCCGCCTGCAGCCGGGTGGTCAATTTGTCCAGCAGCAGGCTGCGCATCTGCTGGATGCGCTGGCGCATGCCGGCCAGCTCGGCCTCCCACTGGGCCCGCAGCACAGGGCTGTCCAGCACCAGCGCCACCACCTGCGCGCCATGGGTGGGCGGGTTGCTGTAGTTGGTGCGGATGGTGATCTTGAGCTGCGACAGCACCCGCGCGGCGTCGTCGGCGCTGCTGCAGACCACGCTGAGCGCGCCCACCCGCTCGCCGTAGAGCGAGAAGCTCTTGGAGAAGGACGTGGCGACGAAGAAATCGATGTCGGCGGCGATGAACTGGCGCACCACCGCGCCGTCCTCGGCAATGCCGTCGCCAAAGCCCTGGTAGGCCAGGTCCAGAAAGGGCACCAGGCCGCGCGACTTGACCACCGCGATCACCCGCAGCCAGTCGGCCGGGCTGATGTCGTAGCCGGTGGGGTTGTGGCAACAGGCATGCAGCACCACGATGCTGCCGGGCGCTGCGGCGGTCAGGTCGGCCAGCATCGCGTCAACCCTGACACCCCGGGCCTCGGCGTCGTAATAGGCATAGCTGGCCACCGGGAAGCCGGCGTTGGTGAACAGTGCGCGGTGGTTCTCCCAGCTCGGGTCGCTGATCAGCACGCTGGCGTCGGCTTTTAGTTTCTTCAGAAAGTCGGCGCCC
>JANLZT010000837.1:0-2400 GCA_031366465.1 Betaproteobacteria bacterium
CCCACCGAGCGCCGCGCCTCGGCCACCGACGGCGTGGTGTAGTAGCGCGTCAGCACATGCGGCATGGCCGCCGTGCCCAGCATCAGGCAGAACACCAGCGCCAGAAAGTTGACGCGCGCCCGGCCTCCCGCAGCTGACGCACTGTCGCCGGCCTGCGGCGCCAGCCCGGCCAGCGGCAGCGACTGGCTGCGCGCCTGGTCATGCTCGCGCTGGTAGGCGGCCCTGGCATCGGCCTCGATGCCCGGCAGCCGCTCCAGCCGGCGTTCGGCCTGCTGGATGCGTGCCAGCGGCGCGTTGTCGCCGCGCATGCGCTCGATGTCGCGGGCCAGCGTGTCGCGGTCACTGGCCATCGCTGCGGGCACGTCGGCCAGCTTGCGCCGGGCCTCGTCGGCGCGCTGTGACAACAGCCTGCGCACCTCCAGCTCGGCCGGGTCGACCAGCAGGCGCGCCTCACGCTCGCTGACCACCGCCAGTTGCTGGTGGTAGGTCAAGACCGGCAGCCACGAGCCCGTCTGGTGCAGGCTGAGCCACACCACCGGCACGGTGTAGGCAATGATCAGCACGATGTACTGCGCCACCTGGGTCCAGGTGACGGCCCGCATACCGCCCAGAAAAGAGCACACCAGCACCCCGCCCAGGCCGACGAAGATGCCAATTTCGAAGCTGAAGCCGGTCAGGTGGGAGGTGACCAGGCCCACCCCGTAGACCTGCACCACCACGTAGACAAACGAGACCAGCACGGTGGCGGCCACCGCGATCAGCCGGGTGGCATTGCCGCCGTAGCGGGCGCCCAGAAAGTCGGGAATCGTGAACTGGCCAAAGCGCCGCAGATAGGGCGCCAACAGCACCGCCACCAGGCAATAACCGCCCGTCCAGCCCAGGATGTAGGCCAGGCCGTCAAAGCCCTGCAGGTAGAGCACCCCGGCGGTGCCGATGAAGGATGCCGCCGACATCCAGTCGGCCGCCGTGGCCATGCCGTTGTAGACCGCCGGCACGCGCCGGCCGGCCACGTAGTACTCGGCCTCGTCGGTGGTGCGGCTCATCAGCCCGATGCCGGCATAGACCAGCACCGTGGCAATCAAAAAGCTGCCACCGATCCAGTTGCGCGGCCAGCCGTTGCGCTCCAGCAGCGCCAGCGTGCCGATGAACAGCACCACCCCCAGCGTGAACAGCGCATAGCGCCAATGCAACTGGCGCGCAAAGCGGCGGCTGGTCTCGGCGCGGCTGAGCGGTGCTGGGGCCATCCGGTTGCCTGCGGCGACCAGCAACTCAGCGGGCGGCCAGCCGGACCCAGGTCTCGACCACCGAATCGGGGTTGAGCGAGATCGAGACGATGCCTTCGGCGGCCAGCCAATCGGCAAAGTCGGGGTGGTCACTCGGGCCCTGGCCGCAAATGCCGATGTATTTGCCGGTGGCGCGGCAGGCCGCGATGGCGCGGCTGATCAGGGCCTTGACGGCCGGGTCACGTTCATCGAAGTCTTGCGCCAGTTGGGCCAGGCCCGAATCGCGGTCCAGCCCCAGCGTGAGCTGGGTCAGGTCGTTCGAGCCTATCGACATGCCATCGAAGTGCGCCAGGAACTGGTCGGCCAGGATGGCATTGCTGGGCACCTCGCACATCATGATCACGCGCAGGCCGTTCTGGCCCCGGGCCAGGCCGCGTGCTGCCAACAAGCCGTTGACCAGCTCGGCCTGGCGCACGGTGCGCACAAAGGGCACCATGATCTCGACATTGGACAGGCCCATGTCATTGCGAACGCGCTTCAGCGCCTCGCATTCCATGCCAAAGGCGTCTGCAAAGTCGCCGCTGATGTAGCGCGACGCGCCCCGGAAGCCCAGCATCGGGTTCTCTTCATCGGGCTCGTAGCGTGAGCCACCGATCAGCTTCTTGTACTCGTTGGACTTGAAGTCCGACAGCCGCACGATCACCGGCTTGGGCCAGAACGCGGCGGCGATGGTGGCCACCCCTTCGACCAATTTGTCGACGTAGAAAGCGCGCGGCGACGCATGGCCCCGAGCCACCGACTCCACCGCTTTTTTCAAGTCGGGTTCGATGTTGGGGTAGTCGAGGATGGCCTTGGGGTGCACGCCGATGTTGGTGTTGATGATGAACTCCAGCCGCGCCAGGCCGACCCCGGCATTGGGGATCTGCGCAAAGTCAAACGCCAGCGTGGGGTTGCCCACATTCATCATGATCTTGACCGGGCAATAGGGCATCTCGCCGCGCCGGGTCTCGGTGATCTCGGTCTCGAGCAAGCCGTCGTAGATGGTGCCGGTGTCGCCCTCGCTGCAGACCACCGTCACCAGGGCGCCGTCGGGCAGGGTCTCGGTGGCGTCGCCACAGCCCACCACCGCCGGGATGCCCAGCTCGCGGGCGATGATCGCCGCATGGCAGGTGCGGCC